>VEPD01000258.1 GCA_012027035.1 Ruminiclostridium sp.
ACGACTCCTTCAAAGAGCTTGACGGGCCTTAAATAGATATACTGATCCAATGAAAAGCGCAGCTTAAGCAAAATTCCTTTTTCAAGTATTCCCGGTTTCACGTTGGGATGGCCAATAGCGCCAAGCAGGATGGCGTCCTTCGTCCTGACTCTGTCGATATCGCTGTCTTCCAGCACTACGCCTGTTTTCAGGTATCTTGTGCCGTTAAAATCAAGCTTTTCCAGATCCATGCTGAAACCAAACTTGCTGCCTGCCGCCTTCAACACTTTAACACTCTCTTCAACAACCTCCGGCCCCGTACCGTCGCCGGCGATAACTCCGATATTATACTTTTTCACAATGCTTCACTCCTTCAAAATAATTGATACCAGTTTTTTTCATTTTTATTTTGTCATGTTTTTCTTTATATACCCAACCAGTCCGTCAGCAGAGATCAGCTGCTGCATAAATTCGGGAAACGGCACTCCGCTGTAGGTTTTGTTTTTGGTATTGTTGGTGATCACTCCTGAATCAAAATCAATACTTATACTGTCGCCATCGGAAATATCCACGGCAGCTTCACGGCATTCAATAATGGGAAGACCGATATTGATGGCATTCCTGTAAAATATCCTGGCGAAAGTCTCCGCAATTATGCAGGAAATACCCGAAACTTTGATCGCTATCGGTGCATGCTCCCTGGAAGAGCCGCAGCCAAAGTTTTTCCCTGCTACCATTACATCGCCGTTCTTTACCTTTTTTATAAAATCCTTGTCTAGATCTTCCATACAGTGGCTCGCCAGTTCGGCAGGATCTGAAGTATTCAGATACCTTGCAGGAATTATGACGTCGGTATCAACATTGTTACCATATTTTATAGCTTTTCCGTTTGCTCTCATTTTTTATCACTCCTTTAATGATAGGGGACACACCTCTCAGATTCCCGGGTATTCCTTTTGCGTTGAGGAATGTCCCCTTTTGAATTTAGATTTCATCAGGTGATGCTATTCTGCCTGCTATTGCAGAGGCTGCCGCTACTGCCGGGCTCGCCAGATAGACTTCGCTTTCAGGATGTCCCATCCTGCCGACAAAGTTCCTGTTTGTGGTTGCAACAGCTCTTTCGCCTTTTGCCAATATACCCATGTGCCCGCCGAGACACGGCCCGCAGGTTGGCGTGCTGACTGCGGCGCCGGAATCAACGAATATATCGAAAAGGCCTTCATTCATGGATTGCTTCCATATCTTTTGCGTAGCCGGTATTATGATGCACCTTACCTTCGGGTGAACCTTGCGGCCTTTTAGTATCGCTGCCGCAACCCTCATATCCTCGATTCTGCCATTTGTACAGGAGCCTATGACAACCTGATCAATTGCAACATTGCCGACTTTATCGATAGTCCTGGTGTTCTCAGGAAGATGCGGAAAAGCCACTGTTGACTTGATTTCACTCAAATCTATTTCATAGGCCTCTGAGTATTCCGCATCGCTGTCGGCCTTATAAATCTTATAGGGCTTTGTTGAATGCTCTTTTATATATTCAAGAGTTTTCTCATCCACATCAAATATTCCGTTCTTTCCGCCTGCCTCAATAGCCATGTTGGCCATTGAAAGCCTGTCGTCCATTGAAAGCCGGCTTAAGCCCTCGCCGGTAAATTCCATGGATTTGTACAGGGCTCCGTCAACTCCTATCATCCCGATTATGTGAAGTATAACATCCTTTCCGCTTACCCACTTCCGAAGCTTGCCCTTCAGTACGAATTTTATCGCTTCCGGTACCTTGAACCAGGCCTCGCCTGTAGCCATACCTGCCGCCATATCGGTGCTTCCTATACCGGTGGAGAATGCCCCCAAGGCTCCATAAGTACAGGTATGTGAATCCGCTCCTATTACTACATCACCGGCGACAACCAGGCCTTTTTCAGGCAGCAGTGCGTGCTCAACACCCATCTGTCCGATTTCGAAATAGTTGACTATACCCATTTCCCTGGCGAATTCCTTTATGAATTTCACCTGTTCAGCCGATTTTATGTCCTTGTTGGGCGTAAAATGATCCGGAACGATTGCTATTTTATTTTTATCAAAAACCTTGCTGACTCCGATCTTGCGGAATTCCTTCACTGCCACCGGAGTAGTTATGTCATTGCCGAGCACCAGATCCAGCTTTGCTTTGATAAGCTGTCCGGCTTTTACATTTTCAAGGCCCGCATGGTCGGCAAGTATTTTCTGGGTCATCGTCATTCCCATATAGATTCCTCACTTTCAGAGACGCTAATACTATAGCGAAACAAGTATAAATTTATCGGCATTTATACGCCTTACAGAAATATCGCAGACGCTTCAACGCGCTATTTTTGTAAGGATAGTTAAAATGTTTCGCTGTAGTACTAACTATTTTATGATAAATTATAAAGTCTGAACAGATAGAATTCTTCCTGTAAATCGCCGTAATAATACATAAATTTTAATGTTTATGATGAAAGGAGAAAAAACACCTATTGAATTGATTTTTTCCTGTATTGAAGAGGCGTCTGCTTTGCATATTTTTTAAACATCTCATTGAACCTTTGCTGGTTTGAAAATCCGACACTGAGGGCGATATCGCTTATTTTAAGCTCCGTATCCGCCAGAAGCTCCTTCGCGCTGTCTATCCTGATCTTGAGCAAATAACTGATGGGGCTTAAGCCGGTCTCTTCCTTAAAAGCACGCGCAAAATAACTGGGACTTAAAAATACGAACTTCGCTATATCGCCAAGGGATATTTCACGTTCATAATTATTGTGTATATAGTTGATGGATATATTGATAAGCTGGCGCAGCTTGGGGCTTTTGCTTTTTATACTGTTTTCCCATTCCATTTTCAGCGCCCGCGATAAAAGTACAAATAATTCCAGAACCAACAGATGGTTTAAAAAGTCGCTGCCGGGCTCGCTGCTTTCTATCTCCTTGATAATTCGGTTCAGGAGCAGTATTATCTCATTTTTCTGGCTGATCTTTAATGAAATGAATGAACCGGATTCCTTGCTGCTGACAAAGTTCAAAAAGTCCTCCAGAGGTACCTCGGAGTGTTCTCCGTTTATTTTGTTTTCAAATTTAAAGCTTAGGACAATAAAATCGCATCCGGAATCGGACTTTACAATAAATTTGTGCATCTGTCTCGGTTTTATTACGACAATATCGTTTGGACCCAGAATTATCGGCTGGCCTGCTATTTCAAATATGGCGTCTCCCTTTTTTATATAGACCATTTCATAATGCTCATGTGCATTTGGTTCCATAGACCAGCTTGGGTCATGAAACCTTTCTATGGTTTTGACTATTACTGGCATAAAACTGGAAGTATTTAAAATGCTTTCCCACGCTTTGGGCAGAAAAGGTTTATCCATAATACCCTCCGTAATCGGATGACAGGCGACTTCAATTCTTTTTCCTTAAGCCAGATTATATCTCTTTGGAGTAATTTTATTATAAATAAACTGAAATCAATTTAATATTAAATTATTGATGATGCCGAATCAATCTTTGAGAGTCCTCTGAAAAAGGCCTTTCCAAACAGCTTCATCGTCCTCCGGTCTTGTCCAGAAAGCGCTTATTGTGTATGTAGGGATATTTTGCTCAAAAACTACCATTTGCTGTGCATCATTATATCCGAGAGAGGAATTCTCTATCCTTTCCATACTCCAGCGATCTTTGAAGGCTCCGTCTCCTAATTGATTTCTGGATATTAATATTTTTCTGCCAATATCATACAAACATTTCCGCAGAAGATCCCTCTGAATATCATCTTTGAAAATCCCAAATCCAGAGTCGAATATTTTTATTGATAGATCATTGATATAAATGACATCCACATTCTTTATTCCCAATTTTTTCATTTCACCTTGAATATAACTTAAGGATTCAGGATTAAAGCACAAATACGCCAGCACGATATTTGTCTGCCTCAGTTTCTGCATGTTTTCTTCACTAAGCTTGTCAACATGGTGTTCATTTGTGCTTCTTTGCTCCTTTTCGATCCCCATATATTCCTGGAAAATTGAAATGACCTGCTTGCCGGAATAAGCCCCATCATCAAAAAAAACCTCTATGAACATAAATATGGGAGAACCCTCAATATCCGGCTTAGCTAATATTCTTCTGATTTCCTTATATTCTTTCACCATTTCAATGTAGAATTTATTGAATTCAAGAGAAAGCGGGCTTTTTATAACTTTCATGATAAAGCCCCGTGACACCTCAAGGGGTGCATTGATACTGTCCCTGGAAAATGAAGCAACTCTCTTGAAAAGGTTTCTGTTCCTTATCATATCAAGAATTTTCGCAGCTGCATTGCAATTTTCACCGGTACGGAAAGGCTCATCTACCAATATATCTGCGAAATATTCGCCAAAATAATCATCTGTAATTTTCAGCATATCGAAAAACTTAAGCCTATTTGAGGCAAAGTCCCGGTATATCCTTAATAATGCCATTCTGAACATTGTCTCAGCCGTCAACACTTTATGGTGGTAATATACGCTTTCATACATCATGGAGCGTGCAATTGAAAGCTGCCAAAAAACTTTTTTAGCGGAATTTTTTATTGCCATCAAGGATAAAGGCGTTGAATCGCCAGTATAATCATTCCAGATTTGCGTATTGGGCTTCTGATCAATATATACAACATCAAGCTTTTGAATAATTCTTGCGATATCTACAGCAATAGGAACTTTTGTACAGGCCGAATCACGATATAAATAATCAAGCTTATCCGCATCTATGGCGCTGTTAATGATCATGGAATATGGCAAAATTGATTTGTCAACCGGCACTCCTATTATCAGGCATGATATGTATTCAATAAATTGTTCACAATATTCTTCCTTAGGAAATTTGGATTTAAGGGCATATTTAGATATTATTTTTATTAACCTTATGACCTCGTTGGAATTCACTATCATTACACTAAGCAATTCATGCAATAAAGTTGTCGATGATGTTTTTTCACAGAAAAAGGACTTTGCCTTGGTAATCTCTTCATGACGTACAAATGAGGGATCATATGTAAAATAAATTTCAGAAACATGACTAAAAAACATATGTCCGGTGTCGTGGAATAATGCAGCAAAACGTACGATCTCTTGAAAATTGTAAGTGGCGCCGATTTCAGTCTTCAGCTTTTTTGTTATGACAGATGCCATTCTGCCGGAGACTTCCAATACTCCAATTGTATGACTAAACCGGGAGTGATCTGCATTGCAGTAAACCGTACTGGCCATCCCAAGTTGCCGGATTCTTCTTAAACGCTGTAATAATGGGCTATCCAATACGCATATTTCCGCTGCGCTCATTTCGACGGTTCCCCAAACAAAATCAAAAACATCTTTATCCTGAAATGAAAAGCCATCTCTCTCAATAATATCGTTATACTCTTTAAGATTATTGCGAACAAATTCATTTACTTCCGAAAAAATGTCTGAGCATTCCGGAGACCTTAATATATCAATAATTCTCATACATTGACCAACTCAACATTTTGACATGACCGGTATTTCGGCGCCCTTGCAAAATGCCTTTGCAAACTCAAATAAATAATCATTGCCGATGTTTAAATCATTTTGTCTCAGTATATAAGACGCACCATTGTTATCCAGCTTGATTGAAGCGACAACATATTCCGGATTTTCAAAAGCTATATACCAACCATTTTGCTTGGAGATTGCATTTCTAAATTCCGAGTAAACACCTTCCAAAGGCCTCTTAATGAAAAGCATTGCCAATTCATTCTGATATTCACCCATTTTATCTCTATTGGCACAAAAATACTGCTGCATATTTTCAATGCCATTATAAAAATCTTCATTATCAAAAGGAAAAGAATTGATACCAAGCTTTCTCAAGCAGGCAATAAACTTGTCAATAAACAACTCCTCAGAATTGTACATGCTACACTCTCCACTATACAAAATCAAATTTGCTTCCCCTAGCAGGAACCTACCAAAAGCCGGCTATATTAGAGTATTGCCATATAACTATATTATATGCAGTAAAATGACGGGGCGACATTATAACGCAAAATAAAATAAGTGTCAATAATTTTTACTACCTAAATACTACTAAATATATTTATGTTTGTCAATGTGCAGAAATAACTTTTATCCGGATTTTTTTACGCAATTACCCACGCAACATCCTGGAAACCGCTAATTGGATCCACTCTCCAGTTTACTGGTTTAACAGGAGGTATAATCACTCGGGTATAACACATAATTCAAGCCTCCCGTTACTTTTGGCATATGCCAGAAATTCCGCCTGCAGGTCCGTGACCTCAAAAGAAACATATTTGGGCAGGGTAGTCCTGTCTTTATTTTTCAGCAATGTCCCGTTTTCGTCTATAAGCGCGGCAATTCTTATATCCCGGAGTTTTTGCACCCTGTTCCCGCTAATGATCTCTGAGTTTTCCTCCGTACCGATGGAATTGGCATCCATCTTCGAGTCACCTGAGGCTTGAGCATTTTTATCAGGAACAAACAGGATATCCACATTCTGATCTGTTATAAGCCACCATCCATTAGCCTGGTCTCCTTTGAATTCGACTGAATACAGCCTCTTGCTCTTATCTCTCACTTCTATGTTTTCCATTCCTTCGTAACCAAGCTTTCCGGCAAGTATCATTTCCCCGGCTTCAATTTCCATGGAAGCTCTTTTCCCTTCAACATCCCTTATATTCCTCAGTGACAAACGATGCACCAGTCCAATACCTATCTTTTTCACTTCCAGCATCTCTGCTGTTATCTCACATTTTTCCGGTATCCTGACTTTGGCAAAAATAACTTCAGATACCGGTTCATAATTAGATGCGCTTTTTATAACTACAATTTCAACTACCACCAGAATCACTACCAGCAGAAAAGCTGCAAGGATAGCGCCGAATCGTCTCATAACCCCTCCTATACTGCCATGAAGACATTTTTGTATTTTGCATTTGTATTGCAGAAATAAACACAAACGACTTAGGAGCACTGAAAATATTACTTCCGATTTTTCTGCAAATGCTGGCCGGATGGACTGCGTTTGCGGAAACTTATAGCGGAAGTTATATTTTCACCAGTGCTTAATGCGTTGTCTCTGCAGGGATAATCCGGAAGTTTTCGCCGAAGCGCTAATTATTAACCGGTATCTCCGAATCCACATGCACCTCCAGTTCAACGAATTGCCTGCCAATCATGCCTAGAACAAGCCGTCTGTAAAGCGAAGGCCTCACCGGTACGACTACGACGCTGTGGACAGACGGTCTTGTTATGCTTGCTCCAAGCGGGCAGACGGCAGGAAACATATCAGAAAATATAATCAGAGACCTGACACTGACAGTATCTTCAGCAAGTGAACCAGGCAGAGGCTTCAAGTCATCATCCAGTTTCAGATTTAAAGCCAGCAAATTGCGGTAAATCTCCTCCGCGGTTGTCTCATCCACATCAACGCCTGCTTTAGCAAGCTCTGCTGTATTTATGGCGTTGTAAACGGATATGCCGGTCATGTCTATGGCATCCTTAATGATTTGCGCCTTATTAAGCAGCACATATTTCTCCATGATAATGGAGAATACAGGCAATATGACAAATACAACAATTGCAGCAAAAATCACTACATCAACTACAGCGCTTCCTTTTCGGCAACCCTTTCCCTGCATTAGTTTACTACCTTTCTTGACAGACTGGATTTATCATATACCATAAGCAATGAATGAACCTCGCGTAAAAAGAGCATAGTAAGCCTGCTATAGCCATATTCTGCTTCAACCCTGAGATTAAGTATTTCTCCCTGCTTAGCGCTTTGCGTACCTGAGACTGAAATATTTGTGAAGCCTATATTCTGCAGCTCTGTCACCAGTTCCTGTCTGTCATCCTCCTTTAAACCTCCTGCCGTTTCCATTCCAAGAAGGGTTTTGCGACAAAGAATATTCATATCACCTTTTATGGAAATGGGCAAAAAGAATTCAACTGAAAAGACCAGCATCGCCACAATTATTATGAGAATTATTCCTGTTACGATTACTCTTGACGGCATGATAAATTCCTCAGTTGGGTGGAAATATTTCAGTCAAAACAGTACCGCTCCACCAGGTCTGAAGACCTGTCATTACACTATTTGCAAAAGTCTGCAGCCCCGGTATGATTATGAATGCCGCCAGGATAAGTGCAGCTGCAATACCCAGCAATTCATTCATTCCAAATCCGCCATTACCTCTTAATCTTATACAGGTGCGAATCACGCACCTCCCTGCCAGTTTTCCGATTTTCATTAAATAGCCTCCTTATTTTTTATTTTTATTTTTTTATACAGTAACTCCCTCAGTTTATGAATATCTTACCCACTCCCTCCGTCACATCATTGAAAAGAGGTACGATAATCATTATTGCAACAATTGCAGTAAACATGACAACGGCTAGAAGACTTCTGGTTTTGCAGCTGTCCGTCTCCGCCTGGATGTAATTAAAGTACTTTTTAAACATCACCTCCTCCTGCCGGGCAAGCAGTTCTTGATTGTCTCCTGTCTCGATCCCCTGCTTTAAAGCTACGCATAAGGTTTCCGCCTCATTAATATCAAAGTTGCATCTGAAGTCCTCAAGAGCGCCGTCAATGTCCAGAGTCAGTTCATAGCCGGCAGCCAGCCTGATGAGAACAGATCTGAGCTGCTTGTCTTCAATCACCTCATATACAGTTTTGACGGCATCTGTGACTTTAACTCCGGAGGAAATCTGATTATGCAGGTATTTATAGATTTTATATATATACTTCTGAAACTTGAGATTTATCTTACGTTTTTCATTGCCCACAACCAGCTCTACGGTGACCATCAACAGTACTGCCAGCATTACCGGCCGGAAAATATCCGGATAATTATACAATAATGCCGTAAGAAAAAGCAATGATGCCATAACATACTTGACAAGCAAATATATAACTGCCGCATACTCACCGTAATATCCTGCTTTTTTCATCTTCACCTTTGCCTTGAGATAAAAACCTACCTTTTTATCCCTCCTTTCATAATCCTTTACTGTCTTGCTTACAAGATATGCACATTTATTGTAAATCGAACGGTTGATTATTCTGCTTCCCAAAGCTTCTATCAACCGGTTTTGTGAAACCAACTCAAGCTTTTCAGCCAGATAAACAGCCGGGAATACACTGGCAAATAACAATAAAGCCGTCAGAAGCCTATGCTGCAGTACAAAATCCAATATCTCATTCATACTTTGTTTTACCCATATCTTACCTCCATCATCAATGATTGAACTTCATTATCCCGAATGACAGATAAAACCCGGCTGCATACAGGATGCTGAAGAACGTGAGCAGGGATTTACCTTGAAGAGTATATAAATAGAAGTTCTCGACCTGCGGATTTAATTTAATAAAGAAGTAGGCAATAAAAAGTACTGCAAACATAACGAAGTACGTCAGCATCCGATCCCTGTAGGTAGAGATCCTTCGCCTGTTATATTCCTCCTCTATTTTATAAAACTGATTTTCAAGATTGTTTAAAAGCTTCAGGATATCGCCTCTATGCCTGATATTCTGTTTAACGTTAATTATAAAATCACGGAATTGTAAGTTGTCCACTTTCAATTGCAGCATATCAAGGGCTTCTGTCGGCTCTATACCCCGCTTAACCTGAATAACCATATCCCTGATGAATGTTTTAAGCGGCTCTCCGACTCCCGAATCCGCACATTTTTCGAAGGCATAGAATAAATCCTCTCTCACCGCACACCATCTGTTAAGGATGGAAATAAATTCAGCAAGCCTTCTGCGAACATTCTCCGAATTGTATCGCGCCATCAGATCCAGTATAAGGAGCGGAGCAAGTGCAAACAAAAGACTTATCACGATAGCAGATGGCATGAATATAAAAATATTATACAAGGGCTTTATTATCAGGACAAATATACATATCATAAGCAATACCAGAGTATTGAAATTGATGAAAGGTAAATAATGCCTGATATTGGATTTGTCAATCAAAAACAATTCTATCCTCTCGGCAACGTTCATTTTTATAGTAATTGATCTGGTATATCTTTTCACCTCCATGGAAAGCAACTTTCCCGAATATGCTTCACCAAGCCTGCCAAGCGCCGCGCCCACCGTCTTTCTGACATCTGTGCCTTTAAATGTAAATATAACCAGACAGGCATTGGATGCCAGAAGCAGCAGGGAAATGGAAAACAACAACAAAATACAAAATCCTCCTTCCTTTATAGCCTGCTGTAGTCTGTTGAAACTCTACCTGTTTTTTCTGTAAACTTCAGTATATTCAAAAGTATCAGCATTTTCCCTGTATTTATCGACTTTTAAAACATCGGATACTTTGAAATCCTTAAGATAAAATATATAATCAATACTTTTAGCCATCATTTCCTTAATGACTTTCTCGCTCTCACCTATGCCTGCTCCCTTACTAAGTGTAAGAAGCCTTCCAAAGGCGTCCTCGGCACTTTCGGAATGGGTAGTGGCCAAAGCTTTGTGCCCGGTATATGCACCCTTTACAAATTCCCAGGCTTCATCTCCCGTAATCTCTCCTACACAATAGGTATCCAGCGACATAGTCAGACCGTCTCTAACCAGATCTCTCAGTGTCACCGGCCTGCCTCCCTCATTTTGCTTTTTAACTCTTTGTTCGATGCAATATGGCTTGTCCGGGAATATTTCCGCATCTGATTCTACAATCAGCACTCGTTCCATTTCCGGCAGAATATTTATAAAAGCCCTCAATAGAGTGGTTTTCCCGGCGGCGCCCTTACCGCAGAACAGTATGGAGGCATTTGATAAAGCCAGCCTTCGAAGCAGACTTGCCAACTCTGTGTCTATCATACCAAGATTCACAAGATCATTCATGCTATAGCTGCATTTTCTGTGTTTCCTTATACTGATGGCCGGACCGGCAATATTTCTGGGTTTGATTGACACATTGATCCGGAGCCGGCGGCTTTCGTCAGTCACTCTGCAGTGGCTGTCATTCTCATTCAATATTCCTCTGTTTCTTACTGCTATCAATTTGCAGTAGGTATCGAATATTTTCTCATTTCCGAAGCTTACGGGTATCCTGATGCGTATTCCATTTCTTTTTACGACAAATTCGTTATATTTCGTCCCGTCAATATCGGTTATATCTTCATCTTCGATATACCGCTGTAACTCCCCATAGCCGAACATGAAATCGAATACCTTGCTTATCAGCTCATCCCGGTAAATGCCATAGTGGTATTTATGCCTATCCATGTCTTTAACAATAGCTGTCTCAAGCATGGACTTGTCAATGATCCCGCTGGCTACATCCGCAACCAATCCCGGCGAATCTTTAAGTATGTCGAAAGTTATGTCGGAAACAACGGTATTTATATCGCTGCCGTGAAATCCTTCTTTTACTCTGCTTTCAACTAGTAGTCTGTGATGAGTCTTGACAATTGGCATTCCTACCTCCTAAAAACAAGCATCGGGCCCATTCAGATAATTTCCTGATAAAACCTGCATCCTGTTTTAAATTAAAGTACATTAATATCTTTACATACTCATTCGAAATGTCCTTATCCATTCTTGCGGCATATGCAGCCTTCAGATTCCTGTAGACCCTTCTTTTCCTGCTGTAAGACACTTTCCCGATAAGATTCTTCTGTGTAGCTTCACTCAAAACATTCAGGCTAAGGCTTGATGCTCTGTCATATTCAAATGCTACAAATTTAGTTTAATCCAATGGAATATATTGTTTTTCCTTGAGAAAAGCCAGATAATTGTTAGTTTCCCTTAATTTATCCAGATCTGCCCTGATTGCCGCCAGATTATAATCGGATTTGGAAAGGGAAATAACCGTAAAGGAATCATAAATAGATTTATTCACAAGCAGTATCGTCAGGTCAAAACCGATATATGCCTTTTCGATAAGCCTTATAAGACTCTCATCATTGTAATATTCATAATTCTCGATCATGTAATTGCCTGTAAGAACAAAGAGGTTTTTCATATCCTTTCGTTTAAGCGCTGTCTCGGCAATCAGATCAGGAGACAAAAAGCTCTTTTCGGCTGCATCAATTACGATATCCAGCCCGGATTTCAGCAGTCTACCCTCATTTAAGAACCTTCCGGGGTATTTCTTAAGGTTCAGGCAAATATCGGCTTTTGGCGCAAGCAGGTCAAGATCGATCAACAGTATATTATAGTTGGAGGCTTTGGCAGCCTGATAAGCCAGCTCGCAGCCAAATTCGAAATTGTCCCAGACGGTTAAAACCAACTTTTTAAAAGATCTGTACTTTATACCCGCTTCGCCTGAACAACCGTATCCGGGCTTATTCCCGGAAACCTCCGTCTTTTCCTTTCCCACAAGCTTAAGATCCGTCAGCAGATCGCCTACCGATTGATAACGATCCGGAGGGTTTTGCCTCGTACACTTTCCAATTATTTTCTCGATGGCTGATGAAAGACCCGGATTATATGTTCTAATGGGTTTTAGCTCATAAGGCTGCTCATTCGGACTTTTTCCGGTCAGCAGCTGATACAGTGTAACACCAAGGCTGTATATATCGGTTGCCACACTCGTCTGCCCGGATCCGTATTGCTCAGGAGCTGCATAGCCGCGGGTACCGATATAAACCGTATCGTTTGGCGAATCGCTTTTGTATTCTCTGGCTATGCCGAAGTCGATAAGCTTAAGGCTTCCCGATTTGGCAAGAATTATATTGGACGGCTTCATATCTCTGTATATAATGGGATTGGGCTTATATTCATGAAGGTAATTCAGAACCTGGCAAAGCTGTATTGCTATGTCAAGTACAAACGCTTCCGGAAGTGATCCCTCTTCAGTGAGCTTTATATCAAGTGATATTCCCTCAATATAATCAACAACAACATAAATACATTCTTCATTTTCAATTATGTCAAAAACCCTTGGCAGTGCAGGATGTTCCAGCTTCTTAAGTATATTTGGCTCTGCGAGGAAGTCAATTTTCATTTCATTCTTTTTACTGATTTCCTTTATAGCCCACAATGTACCCAGCTTTATATTCTCAGCCAGGTAGACTTTACCCATGCCGCCTTCGCCCAGAGTTTCAAGTATCTTGTAACGGTCCTGCAAAATATGACTGCCACTCATCATTAAGCCTTTCCTAAATAACATATTTTTGTTTATTTGTATCATTTTTCTTAATTATACATATATTATTTAATGTATGACTTATTCTAACATATTAATCTGACAATTACCATACTTTTTTGTAAATTTTTATAAATTTTTTAATATATTTGGCATATGCACGAAATAAGGCTGGTCTTTTGCCGGTCGGGAGCCGGGTCTGGCTGAGCCTGGCGGTAATCTACACATTTACAGAACTGTTTTTGGAATTCAAAAATCCATATCGCCAAGATTAAAATCAGGTATATACTCCTCGGAAGCTGATTCCCTTTCCTGAATATAACCGTTTTTAAAGCCCAGCTTGTAAAACTTCCCCAGCACCTTTTCATATTCCCACGCTGTAATACGCCTGTTCAATTCAGGATGCAGGTATGCTTTGTGATATGGCGTATACTGGCTCATTAAGCTCAGGTGTACATCCTCCGGTATATTTGCCCTCACCCATTCGAGCAATTTGACAGATTCCCCGGAATATCCCGGCAGAATCAAATGCCTTATGATCATACCCCTTTGCATGATTCCTTCTTCATCAAATATGGCAGGCCCCGTCTGTCTATACATTTCCCGGAGAGCTGCCGCAGCCGTTCTGAAATAATCCTCCGCACCGGAATATTTCAACGATACCATAGAACTGTAATATTTCAAATCAGGTAGATATATATTGACGGTACCTTCCATGATATTCAGGCTTTTCAGGCTGTCGTACCCATTGGAATTATACACTATCGGTATTTTTAAATCCCTGGAACAATCTAAAGATGCGCATATCTGTTTCACAAAATGAGATGGCGTAACAAGATTGATATTGTGCGCTCCTTTTTGCTGCAGCTTCAAAAAAACTTCAGATAATCTTTCTATGGATATCGCTCTTCCATAATTTTCATGACTTATACGGTAGTTCTGACAATAAACGCATTTTAGATTGCAACCTGAAAAGAAAACCGTACCTGAACCCCTGCTTCCGCTTATGCATGGTTCTTCCCAATGGTGCAGGAAAGCCCTTGCAATAACCGGAAGCTCTCCCATTCCGCAAAATCCGGCAGATAATTGCCTATCTGTATTACATTTTCTCGGACAATAACCACATACCATGAATAACCTCCATAAAGCCATTACCGACTCGACGACGTAAATTTATATTTATAACTTTACAATGCATATAAATAAAAATATAATAAGGTTGATATCACATTATGTCAATACATCCTTTGTTTTGATTCATAAATTACATAAAGCATCGGAGGAAGAATCAATGAGAATCAGTGGCGTGACGTATAGTACGCGTAAAACCCATAAAGTCAGGAACACGATTTTAATTGTATTTATCCTTCTGTTGCTGGTGGTTCTAGCGGTTGTCATAATATCGGCATATAACGGATGGGAGCTTCTGCATCCCGCCAAAAAAAATATCGAAGCCTTTTCCTCAAATATTGTTCCCGAATACAGAGATATCAGCTTTAGAGGCGCCGATAAAAGTATAGTACTCAAGGGCTGGTTCTTTCAGACAAAAAGCAGTGACAGGACTGTGGTTCTGGCGCACTCGTACGGTAAAAACCGTCTGGAATTCGGTGAAAAGTCCATAAATATGATAAAAAGCTTTCTGGATAAAGGATATAACGTATTTACTTTTGATTTCAGAAATTCGGGACAGTCAGAAGGAAAGTACACCACGCTGGGATACTATGAAAAGGATGACCTGAAGGCGGCTGCTGAATACGTTAAGCAGCAGGGGTCCAAACATGTCTTTCTCATGGGTTTTTCTACCGGAGCCACCGCCAGCATACTTGCAGCAGGGGAGGAAAAGGTGGAAGCGGTTATTGCCGACAGCCCCTACTCCAATCTTGAGGATTACCTGAAAAGGGACTTGAATAGATGGGTCGGCTTACCGGCATTTCCATTCAACAATACTATACTATACGCCATGGAAATCATGTCAGGGATTGATACCGACAATGCAGACACTGAAAAGTCTCTGGAAAATCTACCTCCGTGCCGTCTGCTTTTTATTCATGGGAAGGGTGACAATATTATCCCGGTGGAAAACAGCAGAAAACTTGATTCCCGATATGCGGAAACTGCTCCCGGCTTGTCTGAAATGTGGGAAACAGACGACACGGGTAATGCAACCAGCTATCTGAAATATCCCCAAGAGTATATGAACAAGGTATTTGCGTTTCTCGAAAAGATTAAAGAA
Organism: Ruminiclostridium sp.; assembly: GCA_012027035.1. Classification (GTDB taxonomy): domain Bacteria; phylum Bacillota; class Clostridia; order Acetivibrionales; family DTU013; genus MnB-11. The sequence goes on from VEPD01000258.1 coordinate 15,339, forward strand.
AATCAATGATTTTCGGCGATTTTTGTTGCATACTTTGAACCTATATAAACAAAATAATAAACAAAATTCTGTCCTACATAAACGGGTAGGTATAAATTGTATAGTTCTTATTAACTATTTCCGGCTGCGGAATAATGTGCTAAAATGTAATACATAAATATTCCATTTTAAGGAGGTGCGTATGATGGCAAGTACAATCTACGGATTAGCCAGCTACTACAATGCTTTTATTTCACCCGTACAAAGCTACCAGGCCAATCCATTGACAAATTTGTTTATGGCTCGTCTGCAAGCAGAATATATTCCCAAACAGTAGCTAAAAGTGTCCAATCCTCGCTGTCATCATACCTTGCTTCCATGAACGCTTTCAGTTCAGTGGATACAGCCGCAAAGGCACTGACTTCCGGCAATCCTGAATCAGGCTTCAATAAAAAGGCCGTCACTTCAGCCGACAACTCTTCCATTACAGGTACCGCCGCCTGGAATGCTGATACCGGAGGCCATGTTATTTCCGTTTCGCAGCTGGCTGCAGGCCAGACAAATACTGGTAAGGAATTGAAATCAAGCGATGCTGCTGCGTTCAGCAAGGGTATGAATACATTCGGCATCAAATCCGGCATTACAACAAAGACGGTGGCTTTTACAATTAATGAGTCCGATACCAATAAAACAGCTCTTGATAAGATGGCAAATGCCATAAATAAATCAAATTCAGGTATTAAAGCATCTGTGATTTCAAATGATAAGGCCGGAACATCGTATCTCAGAATAGATTCCGATAAGTCCGGAACAAACAGTTCCTTTGCACTTACAGACGCCGCCGGTGATGCAGTGACGGCCGCCGGGGCAAATACCGTTACAGGCAGCGCCAAAAACGCACAATACACTCTGGACGGGACGCAGTATTCATCTCAATCCAATACAATAAGCATCGACAACGGCAAGGTACAGATCACTTTGAAAAAAGCGGAAAACAAAGAAATACGGTTTTCAATCGGATATGATACGAAAGCCATTACAAATAATATAAAGACGTTCGTACAAGAATACAGCAAGATAGCCGATTATACAAGTTTGATGAATGGCGGCACCTCCGGCGGCTCACAGTTCTTCAGTGGACTGCTGTTTGATCTGCTGCTTTAGGTAAGGATTATTGGTATGGAAAAAAGTTTTTTTATCAGAAAAGCCAAGGATAAAGATATGGAAGAAGTCTTTAACCTTTCAAATCAGGATTATGTCCGAAAATATTCAATAAATAAAGAAAAAATCAAATGGGAAGACCACATCAGTTGGTTTAATAATATTCTAAACGAAAATAATAATGTCTTCTATGTTGTTACAGATAGCACAGATCAATTTCTAGGTCAGATCAGGTATAAGATTACAGATAATATTGCTGCAATCAGTATAAGCTTATCTCATTCAATTATTGGCAAGGGCTTGAGCCGGCCTTTATTGCTTGAAAGTATTGAAAAATTATTCGAAGAGAAAAATGAAGTGAATGAAATAGTTGCATACGTTTCAAAGGAAAACATCGCTTCAGCAAAATTGTTTGCAAATGCCGGTTTTTTATTTTACGGGGAGGAAAAAGATCTGGCTAGATACATTTATTCCAGATGAGGGAGGTAATCTTTTTTAATTATTTTTTCTTGTCAATAAAATATGCCGGATTGTTTGTCGGCTTTGAAGCATAAGTTTTACTGATTTTCTTCCCCTGGTTTACTTTTTTTATTTCTTCTCCCAGTTTATTTAACAACTCCTTGCTTTTTTGATCATTTTCCTTTTCAACTTCACTGATTTTCATGGTAAGGTTTATGATCCCCGCCGTTATCTCCTTCAAATGCTTTGCGCTTTCTATCCCTGCTGCATTAAGCTCGTCAAGGCTGTTTATCTTTACGTTTGCTTTCAATCGGGTAAAATAAACATCAAATTCGTCATCCAGTTTATTTATATCGTCAATTACGCGCTGCTTTTCATCAATCAGCTTTTGCAGCTTTTCGACAGCATCCTCATTTATCTGTGAGGATTGGGCTTTTGTTAGAGATAGTATGGATTGAAGCAAAACATGCTTTTTCTTCAGTATGTCGATAAGCTTTTCCATATATTTCTCAGCTGTAGTGTCCATATTAACCGCCATTATGTCACCAACCCTTACCTGGCAATCTGCTGCGGCTTGCTTTGTGTATGCTTGGCAAGCTTCATAGCCTGCTGCCAGGTGTCGCGTATTTCCTTTACAAGGCCGAGGACATCATCCAGCATGGCTTTATCCTTTTTCATGTTTGCTTCCAGCAAATGCCTGTACATAAAATCGTAAATCATATCCAGATTCTGTGACACTTCATATCTCATGTCTAGTGTAGCCTGGAAATGAAGTATTATGTCCTGCGCACGAATAATATTATTGTTAGCTTTTTCTAGATCCGATTCATCTATTCCTGTCCTGGCAAGCATGATAAATTTTACCAGCCCGTTATAAAGCATTAATGTAAGTTCTTCAGGTGCAGCCGTATAAATCGAATTTTCTTTATACTGATTGTACGCTTTATTTAGTGCCATTGTTTCCCCTCCGATGTATGATTTTGAGTTTTATTGCAGATACTGTATCCGGAAATCAACCCGAACCGCCCAATTGTGAGCTAAGCCAGTTACTCTGGGCGTTCATCCTCGAAATCGCCTGTTCCATAGCAGTAAATTTGGCATAATATTTATTTTCCTTGTCGGATAATTTTTCCAACAGTTCTGAAATACGATCGTTATAATTATCTATTTCTGTATAAATCGAGTTGGAATATTCTGTTCTGTCATCTTCCATGCCTGCCCTTTCGAGCAGTAATCCCTTACCGTCTGTGGTACGGATATAGTCATTAAGAATATCCGACAGCCTGTATGCAAGACCTTCTTCTTCATACCGCTGGGTACGTTCCCCGGAGGTAAGAGAAGAACTGTAATCAGTACCCGACGCCTTTGTAAATAATTCGGAGACCGCCTCCGGGTTATTGCTTATGGCTTCTTTAAGCTCAGTTTCATCAATAATAAGCTTTCCCTGTTCGGTATAATCACTGGTAGTAATTCCAATTGAAGACAGATTTATTGTAACGTCGCCGATACTATCTGAAAGAGCCTGCCTCATATTGTAGACAATACCCTGTAAAAGCTGGTCATTCCTCAACAGACCGGTTTTCGCCTTATCTTCCCATTTCTTAATGTCTTCAGCTTCCATATCCGCCTTCTGCTCATCGGTAAGCGGCGGATACTCCCTGTCATATTTTTCACCCAGCTTTGTATTGATAGTTGAAATAATATCGTTATACTTATCGACAAAGCTTTTGATATTGTTATAAATACTATCCACATCAAGAGACAATGATACGGTCTCACTTTGGGCAGCCGGATCGGTATGTGCTTTTAACAGGTTATAGGTCACACCGTTTACAGTAAACGTATTGCTGCTTCTTATCAAAGTCTGCCCGTCAATTTCAACATCTGCATCAACTCCCTGGGACGTAGTGGCACTGCCGGTATTTATCGCCGATGCACCGGCGGCGCCAAAAAAGTTCCCTTCCTGCGCAGCTGCGTCAATAATAATGTTATCACCGTAGCCAAGCTGTTTTGAGGTTATTACTATTTTATCCGTCGTTTCGTCATATTGTATGTTGACATTAACATCTGAATTTGTGTTAATAGTATTGAACATGCTGGATAGAGATACCGATTGGTCGAAAGTGAATCTAGTCGAATTGATTGTAAATTTAAGCTCGCCCGAGCCGTTAAATGTCAAATCCGTTGCAAATGCAGTGCTTAAATCACTTAGTGATTTGCTTGTGTCCAGCCTGTTTGATGCGTCGGCGGTAAATCCAAGCTTATCCAGCGCAGTTCCGCCTGTCAGGGTTATCTTGCTTGCTCCGCCGGCATTTGCAAATTCAAGCTTCTCAGTATTTCCATCATAGGTTACGGTGATTTTACCGCTGCCAAAGGCGGTATCAACCAGCGCCTGCAATCCTGTAGAAGCTTTTGCGACTATATCGCTGGTTGAAGGCGCCCCTGCGACATAGCTGTAATTATCCAGAGTTATATCCCTGGTTATGCCATCCAGTGTAATTTCCAGTGTTTTCCCTGACAGATTATAATCGCTTACCGCATTCCCCTCCAAAGGATCAGTCACACCGCTGCTGCTTTCAGCCTTCCCTGCGGTAGCAATACTGGTTACGGATATGGTGTGTGAACCTGGAATCGACGATGAATTGCCGGCCACTGTAACTATCGTATCGTCTGTGGATGTTCCGGTATACTTCTTATAGCTTGATTGTGACAGCATATTCGTAGACGGCTTCAGCACATCGAAAAATTCGTCCTTCAAACCCCTCAGGAGATTTGTTATGCTTCTGTAATCATCCCTTTTCCACTCGGCAAGCTGCTTCTTCTGATATAATTTGTTTATCGGTATTTTTTCCACATTCATAAGCTGAGTGACAACGGTATCAGTATCAAGACCGCTGCCGCCAAGCCCCGATAAGCGGAACCTGGAAGTATAGGAAGCTATATTGTTAACCGTCATAATCGCTACCTCCTTTCATCAACTATCAAACCGGCCATTTCCCATAGCTTTGCAACCATATCGAGAATCTTTTCCGGTGGGATTTCACGGATAATCTGGTTTGTATCCGAGTCAAGCACCTTTACCATAATCGAATTGGTTTTTTTATGAATGGAAATCTCGAAGTATCTGTTGGAGCCGGACATAGCTCTGTTTACCCGCTCAATTGAGTCAATAACCACTTTTTCAGAAACAGGAAGCTCATTTTTTTCGAAATCAGATAATTGCGAAATGCTCTTTGTATTGGATAAATTGAGCTTTTCCTTTGGTTCGGTCTGAGTTTCTTTTGTTACATTATTGGATTTTGAAAAATCAATTGTTGAGAAAGTAGAAGCATCCGTGCCATCAATTCTCATAAAAATCCCTCCATGCAATATTACGATGTATATATCGGCAATTGTTTTCTTTTGGTTAATGAGAATTTATTTTATGAACACTGGTTTGCTTCCATCCAATTTCTTGTCTTTGCAATACCATCTTCCAAACCTACCTTCGGCGTCCAACCGAGGAGTTCATTTGCTTTTCTGTAATTGCACAAAAGCTTTGGGATTTCACTTTGAGGATGGATATGTTCAACATGCTTGATTTTATCTGCATCTCCGGCTATCAAAAAAGCCAGATCATTTATAGTGATATCTCTTCCAAGACCGGCATTCACTATTTCGCCATTAACCTTATCCGAGAAGCCGGCCTGTGTTACAAAGCCGGCACAGTCTTCCACATATAGCAAATCTCTTGTTTGAGTACCGTCGCCATAAATATTCAGGGTATCTCCCTTTAATGCTTTTTTAATAAAAATCGCAATAACCCCTCCTTCTCCGCCGGATTTTTGGAAAGGGCCATATGTATTAAAAGGCCTGACTACTACAACCGGAAGCTTATAAGTATACCAATATGAAAGTACCATATTTTCCCCTGCGATTTTACTTCCTGCATAGGGCGATGCCGGCTTTGTCGGGTGCTTCTCCGTCAATCCCGTCTCATCGGTTGCCCTGTCATATACCATGCAGGTACTCATAAATACCAGTTTGGTATTATATTTTTTACATTGCTCAAGAACATTAAAAGTACCGATTGTATCGTTTCCAAAGGTTGTGCCCGGATCGTCGATGCTGTCCTGAACATTAATACTTGCGCCAAGATGATAACAAACATCAAATTTATTCCTAAATACTTTTTCAAGCAGTTCAATATCCTTTATATCGCCCTTGATAAATTCAATGAAGCCTTTGTCCTCATAGAATTCCTTTATATTTTCTTCGCTTCCGTTTGAAAGGTTGTCCAAAACCCAAACGCTGTGATTTTCGGTAAGCAATGCTTTTACCACCCATCGTCCTATAAACCCCGCCCCGCCTGTCACCAATATATTCAACAAAAACACCCCCTTTAATTTAAATTAACGCCTGCGCCGGAATGAATCCGGCTCCGGCTCACGCAAGGCTGGTCGCAAGCTACGCTTGCTGCTCGCCCATGCAACCTGGCTATGCTTGCGCGCCCCGCTTTCGCGTGGCGTTTGAACAACGTCAGTGAAAGATTATACTCATCACTGACAGCTTTTCAATCGGAAACCCGCCACCTATAGAGGTGGAGGACTGTTGACGTTGTTCAAAAATTATTTGCGATATGCATCCATTACCTTTTCAACTGCATGTATCACATCTTCTGCGTCCTCGTCCGTCATTGCCGGGAAAAGAGGCAGGGAAATGATACCTTCATACAAGCTCTCCGCTATAGGGCATAATCCCTTTTCATAGCCCAGTCTTCTATAATACGGATGCAGATAAACAGGAATATAGAGTACGATAACACCGATATTCTCCGCTCTTAACGCTGCAAATACGTCATTCCTTGAGCCATTGAGCATTTCAAGATTAAGCCTGATCACGAACGAATGCCAGCTTGAATCACAGCCATCAGGAATTCCCTGCAAAGAGATTTCTTTTATATTTTGAAATGACTGTCTGTATAC
>VEPD01000461.1 GCA_012027035.1 Ruminiclostridium sp.
GGAAATGGGCGGAGACGAATATCTTAAAGAGATAGGACAGGCGTATAGAAAGATGTCTGAGGAGACAGGGAAAAAATAGACTACCTTGCTGATGAAAGATTAGAAGCATTATTGTAGTGAAGCATTATTGCTGTAATGAGCGTTTGGATGAGCGCAGGCCGGAGATCTATAATATATTTAGCTGCAATTTCCATAATAAATCCTTAATTGTATGAAAATGCAAACCTGTGTCCGCCGAAGCCCATGTATTCGTTGTGGTTACCGCTGAACACGATATCACACCCCTATAGTTAAAATATTCCATTGTACTCAAACCAGTCGTATTCAGCCACATTCTCACTGCTTTCTCCATTGCTGCTTGCATACATGCCTATATAAGCCCCGACAAACCCGCCTGCAACCTGTGTGCTCAGTATGCGTCCATCCGCCTTGTCAGCCAGCAGCTCCCAGTTCTCATAACCGGAAGCAAAATAAAAGCTGTAGTCCTGTTCATGGGCTTCAACTTTCAGATACAAACGCCGGGTATTTACCTGTCTTTCAGCCAGTAATTCCTCACTCCCGCCTTTGCGTTTTATCAGCTTTATAAATGTATTACCCTTATCCATCGTATATATAAACCGGAAATGGTAATTATTATTTTGCAGCAGCGCGATTCCTGCTTCTTCATTTGGTTTATCCGGTAAAAACTCCATTGCTGTACAGGCTGAAAAGCTAATATGCTGTAAGCGGCGGCAAACAAAGCTTGGATTTTCCCATTTTGAAATCATCTGAGGCCTCAAAGACAAACTTAGATATCCGGGACGTGCAGTAAGACTCCAGAATTTCTCCCTGGGCGTTCGCAAAAAATTCCAGCATACGCCCAGACTTTGCGATTCAAAATGATCACATGATAGAGAAGCAGGCCAAAAATGTGCCGGCAAGCCGGGGCAACTGTATTCAGACTCTATGCATCCAGTCCCGGGGCTAACTACAGGCCACCCGTCCTCCCATATTACAGGCATTAAAAATGTTTCCCTTCCAAGGTTTGTATAGTACCCGCCGTATGGGCGCGATGCTAAAGCTGCCATCCACCATTCCCCATTCTGTGTTTGTACGAGGTCTGCATGCCCTGCATTTACGATAGGGTAATCAAGCCCAAGGTGCCGGTGTGTCAAAATTGGGTTTCTGGGGTTGGATTCATAAGGTCCTGAAATATTTTTGCTCCGGGCTATTGTGACGGCATGATCATGGAAAGTGCCGCCTTCTGCGATCATAAGATAATAGCAGCCATTAACTTTGTATAAGTGCGGAGCTTCGGCAAAAGCGCCGCCGCACCCTTTCCAGAGACTATATTTCTTTCCCGCCAGCTTCATCGTCTTCATATCCAGTTCCTGAAGCCATATTTCCCGGTCGCTCCAATGCTGTTTACCATCTTCAGGCTTACGGTTGCCTGTATAATAGACCCTGCCGTCTTCATCAAAGTAAAGCGAAGGGTCTATACCCGGCGCATTGACAAACAGGACGGGTTCATCTTCATATCGGAAATGTTTATCTGCCCACGGTATGACTGAGTTCGGCGGTTTTTGTGCGTAAGACTCGTCTTCGAGCCAGCAGGGATCAGACCAGGGACCTGCCGGGTCTTTAGCCGTCACGATAAAATTTCCCCCTCTTCCAATATTGGTAGTAATAATATAAAAGGCACCGCTATTGTATCTTATTGTAGGAGCATAAATTCCTCCGGAAGGCTTGACGCCGTCCAGATTAAGCTGAGACGGCCTATCCAGCACATGACCGATCTGCTTCCAATGCACCAGGTCTCTGCTATGGAAAATAGGTATTCCAGGGAAATATTCAAAAGACGAAGTAACCAGGTAATAATCTACTTCTACCCGGCAAATGGAAGGGTCCGGATAAAAGCCCGGCATTATTGGATTTTTAAAGGTATTCATAATTATTACCCATTCCTAACTATATAAACTCAAAGGTTGCTATTTTCCATGGTTCCAGAACAAATCCAAAGGAGGTTTCACCCTCTTTTTTTATTTGCTTGATTCTATTACCCATCAAATCAGTTTCGTATCCTTCTTTTATGGGCACTGCAAATTCTATAATTACATTTGTTTGTTTCCCTTCAGCTTCAAACAATCTGAGCTCGAATCCCTTCTCCCCTTTTCTTCTAAATGAAGAAGTTATGACTCCATTTCCTTCGACTGCAAGTAAGCTCATTTCTTTTGAGAGAGAACCTTTTGAAGGGCTTTTTATCAGAGTTTTTACTTTGTAATCCATTTCCATGGACATTTTTAATCGTTCTTGATTTGATATAGCCATATCATGGGGTATAAGAAAGTATTTGTACTCGCAATAAGACTGCCATCCGCCATATGATGGGGCAGAAACAGGGATCCATTCACGCATTAACAAATTTGAAAATACATTGCCTTTCTTCAATTTAAAATACTGGGTTCCGGAATGCACCAGCATAAGCGCGCGGTCATCACCAACCATATCGATAAATGAGAAACCATGCAAAGTACTTTTGGCAGCAACCTCAACTCCAAACGGGATGTCTCTGTATATGCTTTTGGGTTCAAAACCAGGAGAAAAATCGAGCCAGTATCCTTCAAATTGCCATACATTGCCTTCTTTTGTATCTACAGCCGGCGGTGTAAAAGCCGGCGGCGCTACCGTCCTTAACCTGCAAGCCACCTCCACTTTAGGTGAATTAAAGTGAAGAGTGATTAATGTCTCAATACTAACATAGGGATAAATATGCAGTACTGCAACCGAAGCCTTTACAGGCCCTTCCTCAATCCATGAAAAAACAGCTTTGGAGCATGAAGTATCAAAATATTCAGATGAACTGTCCAGTCCATATTGTTTACACAGCTCTTGATCCACCCTTCCGTTAAATGTTCCAAAACCAGATTTTTCAAAACCAAGAAGCTCCTTGCCCGTATTTTTGTCAACAAGGCTGATTATGCATCCATTTACCTTATCCAGGCCTATTTTTACATAATCGTTCTCTATCTCAAGATCCTTCTTGTTGATCTTTAATCCGGTATTATGTCCCTTTAAAGCTTTATCAATAAACCTGATATAATATGTAGCATATCCGGAGGCAGGCATGCTTTCAACTTCAAATGCTGCATCAGCGGTAATTATACTGGAATCGGAATTTGTTTTGGAGGAAATTATCTGTGAAGGCACTGTCTTTCCTTGAGCGTCAACAATCATTATACCTTTGGCGTACGTATCCTTTAAATATATTTTGCCTGTTGAGGCAACAAGTCCTTTCCTTTCCCATGTGCATGGATTAAAGACCGTAACCGCCAGATCTCCCTGTGCACCCGTAGATGAATCGATTTTTGAGGCTATTGTCTCCAGAGAATCCCCCAGTATTTTATTTCCTGACGAAATCGCCCTGTCCAAATGAGTATAACCTATTGCGCCCCAGAGCATCTCATGGGAGTCATATAATCTGTTTCTGTCAAAAAACACCAGGCGCTGCCAATTTAAATACTCACATAGTGATACATCATGACTTTGAGCTGCAAGCAAATCTTTCCAGATATCTTCAAATTCACATGTTTTTCTTTCGGGGCCGAGCATATAAGAGAACGCATCAAACTGTTCTGCAGATATCAACAAGGCTTCAGCCTTCCTGTCGTTAACTCTTAACTGATCTCCGCCTATTCCCCATGGAAGTATTTTGTCATAATCATCCATGGAAAACTTCATGGTTTTTGAAGGCTTTGCGTACTTTTCCATATATTCTTTAATTGTTAAAAATACGACATTGTTTCTTTGTTTCAATCTATTGTATTTTTCAGGATCAAACTTTGTATGATACTGTATTTCGCCAAGAGGTTCCCACCCAAACTCTGTCCATACTACAGCAAGCGGAACTCCCGATTTTTTCAATACGTCTATATTTGCCTTTCCTTCAGGCGTCTCGTAATAATCTATATCTTCAGTTACAACCGGCGGATGCAGAAACAATGAATTTTTAGGTATGCAAGGGATAACAGTGCCATCTTTAGCCTGCCACAAAAAACAATTCAATTCTATCCGGGGTATGCCTGAGGTCCCCACCGTATCACACTGGGCAAGGCTTGCATATTTGTATCCTGCCAATTTGAGAAGCTGGGGAAGCTGCGGATGACTGTATTCCTCTTCCTCCAGAAAGGTATCCGCATCCTCTCCAAGGCACTTTTTTATGACCTCCCGGCCTATTACAAGCTGCCGGATATTTGATTCGTTTCCGATCATTGTCCCAAGCGGCTGACTGTATGTGCCCCCTATTATTTCGACCTTTCCGGCTTTAAGGTGCTTTTTCAGGCTGTCAATAACCTCCGGAAAGCTCTCAAGTATAAGTTCATAGGCGGCGGCATCTAAATTTATGCAGGTTTTTATACCCCATTGCTGTTCTGTAACAGTTAAACTATCATTTATTGACGTTACACATGATTCTATACCCATGGTCCAGCCTATTCCGATATAACTCCAATGATTTGCAAGAGTGAGTGCAAAATCAGGTTTATTGATTTTTTCAATATCAATAATGTTATCCATCATTACCCCGTAGACTTTCTAATATTCTTTGATACGTATAACAAGCATTTTTCACATCCTGGATTTCCCATTCTCAAGAACGATTTGATTTTTATTAACTACCATTTCCGACACCTCGCAAGTATGTTGTTTTGTTTTAATTGAGTATGATAAAGCCTCCAGTCTCGTGATTTTAAGTATACACACATTCTCTGGCAGCTTCTGCAAAAGCCCTTAGGTTTTCAACGCTGCCATGAAAAAATTGGTCAGATGGAGCACATATGTAACTACCGTCAGAACATATGGAATGAAGCTGATGCACCATTTCTCTCACTTTTTGAGGATTGCCTTTTTCAAATCCCTCATTCTGGTCAAATCCCCCAATAAAGAAAAGCTTATCTCCAACTCTTTTTTTGGCCTCGCCAAGGTCGCAATCGCCTCCCATTGAAGGCGGTGTCATGGTTTCCAGTCCGTCTGTTCCGTTTTGGGCCACAATTTCAAGCAAAGGCATAAGTCCGCCGCATAGATGATATACTATTTTTGTCCCGAATTCATGGATCGCCTTATGCTGAACTTTATCGTAAGGAAGGCAGAATTCCTTATGAAGGCTGGGACTGATCACTGTGCTGGAACCTCCGCCTCCGCCCGATTCAACCAGGTCAAATTCTATCCTGTCACTCCTTCCGAGTACTTTTAACTTCTTTTGCAGCATGCTTTCCAGTACATAATGCATCCAGTCAGGTTCATCAAAGCACGCCATGATCGCCTTTTCTACACCGAACAAGCAGGCGGAAAAGGTTTGCCATGGACTTAGCTGTCCAAAATCAAATACATAACCTCGTACAATACCATTTTCACCTATTCTCTTCTTAGCCTCGGTAACCGGAGTCCAATCTACTCTCTCAGGCAACGGGACATATTTATTCCATATTTCAAAATCCTTTTCATCTTTTATGATAAATTCTGTATCCCATGCCGTATACTGATTGCTTGCACCCTTCCCTGTCAATATTCCTGCAGGAGTCATTATCGTTTTTTGCCATAACTGATTTCCACTTCCATCACAACCAAGGTCACGTTGATCTACTACCCAATTTGCCATGTCCTTGCTATTATAGATATAATTAGGAACTATATATATAACGGGATCCATTCCAATGCATTCATATGCCTGAAATTGATCCATGCCATTCATATGTGTTTTCAGATGATAGTCCACCCATGCATGTATCAGGCAAGGCAGCCTATCCGGTTTACCTTTGTTTATTGCTGTAAGAAGCCTCTCTCTTCCGGTCATAATAATCTCCTCCATAACCAAATAATTATATTAATCAGATCAAAATCCTGACCTTGTCATTATTTTTCAATCCTGCTGCGTTCGCTTCATCAGTATCCAGGTGAAACTCCAAAGTAAAGCTCTCATGTACCCTTACCAATACATTGCAAAAAAGCAGTCCCCTTTCCCCCATTGTAAAGACCAATACCTCCTGCCTGTCTTTAACATTAAAATAAAGGGCATCCTCAGGACTCGCATGGATATGCCTTTTTGCACATATCACACCGCTTTTCAGGCTGACCATCCCTTTGGGACCCAGCAGTATAATTCCCGGTGTTCCGGCAAGGTCTCCGGAATCCCGTACAGGAGCATCCACACCTAATTTATACATATCAGTTACTGATATCTCAACCTGTGTTTCCGTCCTTTCGGGTCCAAGTACTCTTACCCCTTCAATACTACCTTTCAAGCCAATAAGCGTAACGCATTCCTTCGCCGCAAACTGGCCCTTCTGCGAAAGGCTCTTTATCTGTGTCAGACAGCTTCCTTCACCAAAAAGAACGTCTCTGTGGTTGGAAGAAAGATGGACATGCCTGTTTGATATACCTACATTGATAAACCCATTGCATTGGCTCATTATTTCACTCATAATCAACAACCCCTACAACTGCAGCATCAACAGGACCTTTGGGGCATCCTGACGCCTGCCTGGAAGAACCGCCCTCATGGACAACAATGACCCAGTCGCCTATACCGGCATCAACACAATCAACGGCTATCAAGGATTTCTTTGTCCCGATATTATGTTTTTCCTGGACAATCAGCAGCTTCCTGCCGGAAATGTGTTCATCCTTACAGGTTGACACTACATTTCCTATAACCTAGCAAATCAGCATGTTTCGACTCATCCCCACCGATTTTGAATGAAGCATTTTATTATTCCTTATTCGTTTTAACGTTTACCCTGTCAATGATACCTATTATTGCGGCGTCCACAGGGTGTTCCATATCACCGAACGGAAGGGAGGCTTCCTTCCCTTTTGCCATATACACAAAATCCCCGATTCCGGCCTGCACTGAATCTACGGCTATTATCGGGCTTCCATCGTTCTCACCGTCATAATTTGTTTTCTGTACAATGAGAAGCTTGCAGCCCTTAAGCTTGATATCCTTCACAGTAGCAACCACAGAGCCGATAACCTTCCCGTAAAACATCTGCAACACCTCCGTTAGTACTACAGCGGCAATTTCATTATAATATCGGCATTCATGCGCCTTGCAGAATTAGTGCAAACGCTTCAATACTCTAATTCTGCAAGGATAATTTGGTAATTGCCGCTGTAGTATTAGTCTAAAAATCTTTTTAAATCCTCATGCGGCGACGGGATAACAGAAGTCCCAAC
>VEPD01000245.1 GCA_012027035.1 Ruminiclostridium sp.
ATTTCAAGAAGCTCTTTATGAAAAATAAAACTGTTAATCATGGCATCGTATCAGTACTGGTACTTGGTCTCATGTTAGGTCTTATATTATCGGCGCTTATACCTTTGAAGCCTTATGGGGAGATTTTTGCCGCTGCATTGTGCATCGCGGGCGTCTTATTATTGCTAAAAAAGAAGCTTACACCGGGTGCCGCCATGTGGGCTTTGAGTCTCCTGGCCTTTCAGGCGGTTTTGCTTAAAGTTACAGGCGTGTATGCCGATGACGGGGGCTGGCAGGAAGCAGGCGGTACGCTCGGTACCTGGTTAAGAAGCCCGGGAGCAGGGACGGCGGTTGCAATGGGTCTCCCGCCGGCGCTTTCTTCTTTACTTGGCGCGCTGCTGGGCGGTTCCAATGTTCCTAAACCCCCACCGATACCGGAAGTTATGGATTATAACGTTAAAGGATGGCGCTGGATAAATGAAAAAGGCCAATGGGTGCTCTATCAGACGGATGATGCCGGCAACAAGCACGGAAAGGGAATTCCGCAATCAGTATTTGAGGCCGATCCGGAATATCTGGGTAATTCTATAAAGATATATACCCAGCCTACCTGCAACTATGATGAACCTGTAAAGAAGGTAAATGATGTAATGGATAATTTAGGTAAGGGTTATACCGATCATTTCACCAGTGAAAACTGGAAAAATATGAGCAACGCCGAGAAGGAAAATGCGCTGAAGGCTTTGTCCAAAGTTGTTGCCGATGCAGCCGGAGTCGATCCCAATTCCTTTAATTTAACTTTTACTCCCCAAGCCAGCGTATATTCAAACGGTTCCTGGTCGCCAGACTCAAGAACCCTTAACTTGAATCCGAATTCTTTGAATTTCGACAATCCTCTAAAAACTATAAAAACAATGGCTCATGAGCTGCGGCACGCGGCTCAGGGTGATCCCAACGCCGAGCTTGGCGGAGGTAAGGATTACCGTGATCTGATTTCATGGAATGATAAAAATGAAAACTACCAGGTGGCAGGCACCGACTTTACCCGCTATTCCGGCCAGTTGCTGGAGAGGGATGCGGATGCATTCGGCCGTTCAATTTCAAGAGCGGTCATGCAGCAGGTAATCAATAGAAAATAATAGTAACAAGGGAGTGGATTACATGAGTAAAAAGAATGACAAAACAGCAAACGTAAATGTAGCAATAGATTCAATCACCGAGGCGCTAAAAAAGCTGGGATACCCGGTTCAAGGGCTTAAAGACGCCGCTGTCAGATTGTCGTGGGTACCGGCGCTTGCAGGTGATCTTGTTGAATATGTCAAAATGGGCGCTCCCGCCGTCACAGGCGGCGCTCCCGTCCCGCAGGTCCTCTTGAGGCCATTGAACGACGGATTCACTGTAGCTTTGCTGATGACTGACTATCTGCTGGAGCCTACAGGCGCATTCCTCATGGGCTCAGCCTTGATAACCCATCGTGACGAAGCCCTGGGCATGCTGGAAAAGATAGTTCTGGATGGAGTTTCAGTTAGAAACCCCAATGGTTCTTTTGAAAATATGGATGTTCCTGCCGCACACAAGCTTCCTCAATGCAAGGTGTGCGGCGCAAGACTTTTTAAAAAATATGAAACATGTCCGGAATGCGGTTCACCCATATAGTACTACAGCGCAAGTTACATTAAAATACCGGCATTTATGCGCTCTGCAGAAATAATGCGTTGAAGTGTTCGCGATTATTTCCGCAGGGATAGCTTGGGAACTTGCGCTTAGGGCTTGTCCAGCAATAGAAGTTACGGCTCGAATACGGTGATCCCGCTGCGGGTGCCCATCCATATCCTTCCTTTGCTGTCCTGAAGGATGTCTTTTATTTCGTTGTCCGAAAGCCCGGTTTTTGTGGTCACGATTTTAAACTGATTGTTTTTTAGTATGGCCAGGCCGTCATATTCCGAACCAAACCATACTGACCCATCGCCTGCCGTAAAAATGGACCTTACTTTTTCACCGGCCAGTCCGTCTTTTTTTGTTATGATTTTTGAAATATCCCATTTGCCGTTTACAAACTCAAATTTACACGCGGCGCCTTTGTCAAAAAAGCCGGTGCCCGCCCACAGGCCGCCTGAGCCGTCTGTTTCGATTGCGGTAATATTGTTATTGGGCAGCCCGTTCCCT
This sequence comes from Ruminiclostridium sp., assembly GCA_012027035.1. Taxonomy (GTDB): domain Bacteria; phylum Bacillota; class Clostridia; order Acetivibrionales; family DTU013; genus MnB-11. Next base: position 2,146 of record VEPD01000245.1, read on the forward strand.
GCATTGAAATATTGCCATTTGTCCCCGTTCAGAATGCTGATACCGCCCGATGGTACCGCATATGACCCGAACCATATGCCTCCGCGGGCATCCTGGGCAATGACGTTAACCATGTTGTTGATAAGTCCGTCTTCCATAGTTAAAGACGTACGCTTTTTACCGTCAAATATAAGAACGCCGCTCCATGTACCGACTAAAATACGTCCCGACCTGTCCTGCATTATATAGTTTACCCGTTTGTCGTCCAACCGGAGGACTTCATTCAAGTTTTTAACGGAAGTCCCGTCAAATACTGCAATACCACCCTCGTATCCGATCCAGAGGTTATTTTCATTATCAACGCAAAGCGTTTTTACATATTTTATGGGAAATTCGGATTTCAGCATGCCGATAAGCTTTTTGTCTCTGCTGTCGAAGCTGTAAACGCCGTCTCTTCCCCCAGCCCAGATAGTATCATTCCGAGACACGACCGCATTTATATCATAAGGCGGACGCATTACCGACAGGCCTTTTTCCACCGTATTGTTCTTCACCGGTCGTCCGCAGGCAGGCATTGACAATAATACTAGAAACATGCCGAAAATTATTGAATTCCTGAATTTATCCGATTTCTTTTTCACTTCAGCCATCCCTTCTAAACTTACAAATTCCTGAGCTTTGAGGAAAAGGAAAGAGCCGCTGCCGCAAGCGTGCCCGAAAGAAGCAACAGGATTGTTACAAACAGGCACAGAGATGAGACTACGTCTGTTGCGCCATAATGAAGATAATTATATATCTTGAGCGTCAGTGTCGACTTTCCGGGCGGGGAGACGATGAGAGTCGCCCCCAGCTCACCTGCAGTCAGGGCAAATACAATAAAAAAGGAAGCAAGAAGCGAAGGCAGCATCAAAGGCAGCCTTGCCCTCACCCACGAATCAAGGAGGCTTTTACCGTAAATCCTTGTAACATCAGTTAACGCCGGTTCAATGGACTTTATCCCGGAATACATAATTACCGCGGAAAATGGAGCAAATCTGGCAGCTGCAACAACTACAACGATTGCTGCGGACCCATAAAGCGCCGATAATACCGGCCGGTTCCATGCGGCTGCTGCACCGATACCCATCAAGGACGCCGGCATTACCAACGGGAGCGAAACAAACAGCCATTTGAGTTTCCCCATTCCGTTTGAGGCGATACCCGAAGCAGCCGCAATTGAAATCGGCATGCAGATCAAAGCTGCAAAAAAAGAAACGGATAAAGAGTTGTATATTTCATTCCTTGATTGTGCTACTACTGTCATAAATGTTTTCAAACTGCCTGTTTCAATTATCAGGTTAATAATCGGGACAAATATCTGGACCAATAAAACCCCCATACCGAGAAACATTACAATGGAAACAATAACCGGCGTATCCTTCCGGAATACCAGGCTCATGCCGGCGCGTTTTCCGCTGCTTCCGTTCCATTCCAGCTTGGCAAGGTGAGGGTAAATTGCCGACAGCAATAGAAAAGTGACAGCCAGATATGGGACAGATAACAAAAATGGGCCGGTAAAATCACCGGATGAACTGTATTCGGCAAAAATATCAAGGGAAAATACATTTACTCTGAATAACGAGGGTATGCTGTAATCGGAAAGGCTGAGTATGAAAAGAAGGCTTCCACCGGCAAATATATGCGATGCCGCCTGGGGCAATACAATCCTTATAAATGCTTTTCCCAAAGAAGTATCAAGGATGGAAGCATCCACTGTATCGGGATCCACTGTCTTCAAGCCGGCTAATGCCAAACCTGTCGATATCGGCAGAAATGACATCAGTTGAACCAGCCAGCTGGGTATATATCCGTTGAAATCCATAGCAGGAAGGCCAATTGCAGTAACAAGCGGATTCAATCGGTCTATTGCTAATATCCATGACTGTGCGTGTATATAGGGCGGTATCAGAATAAAAAGCATTACCAGCCATCTGAGATATTTGAGAACTCCTTTTTCATATTTCCACAGAAAGAGCCCGCCCATAGTGCCAAAAACCATTCCTGCCAGCGAAACAGATAAAGCAAGCACTATACTTTCACCCAGAAGTATCAGCCGGCGGTATGATAACACCAGCCCGGACAAATCACCGATTGAACCGGAAATAAGGCTTTTTGCCGATTCAATGGACAAAAATAGAAGCGGAGACATTGTGATTGCCAGATAAACCGGCAGAAGCACATTTATTCTTTTACAGCCATACCTGAAAAATCTCATAGTTCGATTCATCCAAAATACCCTATCGTACAAATATTTCCTGCATATCTTTTGTTGAAGCTTTCATCTCCAGGTATACTTTATTGAAATCTATTTCCATACCTTTTATCTTTTTGAATTCAGAGTAAAATCCGCCTTTGACAGACTGTCTTGACGGTATGTCTATCCACCCTGCATCTACAAGATATTGCTCTGTTTCTGCGGAGAGAATATAATCGATGAATACTTTTGCCTCGTCGGGATTAGGACAGCCGGATATCACTGCTACGGTATTTGGTATTATAAGAGTTCCCTGGCCGTTTTCCCCCTGATCGGGAATAACCACTTCAACCGGTTTTCCTTTTTTAACAGCTGAAAGCGCATCATCCGTATCCGTTATACCAAACTTAAGCTTGCCGTCGGCAACCAGGTCACGGACTACAGAGTTGCCATCCACTATCTGTATCCCTTTCTTCTTGATTTTATTGAAAAAATCAAGAGCTTTTTCATTGCCCAGAAATGAATAAAGCGCTGCAGAATGTGTTGCCGAAGTCCCAAAAACCGGATATGAAAGGCCAATATCACTTCCCTGGTACCTGTCGTCAACCATATCAAACAAAGATTGAGGATATTCTTCTTTTGAAAGCATATCCGTATTTATTATGAAAACTCTCGCCCTGCCTCCGAAAGCAGTCCAGTACCCTTCCGAATCAACAAAATTGGGCGGTAGCTCTTTAGCCCTGGGTGAATTATAAGCCTTAAGAAGACCCTTTTCCTTCAGCATGATAGTCTGGGTAAACTCTCCATTCCAGAATACATCCGCCCTGGGATTGGACTTTTCTGCGACAATACGGTTTGCAAGGCCTGTGGTTTTTGTCGCTTCGGTATCGTATAGCGGAAGTACCTTTATTCCCGTATCCTTTTCAAACTGCTTGAGTAAAGGCTCTGAAAAAACCTGGTCTACAGATGTGTATACGACAACCTGCCTGTTTTTGGCCGGGCTGCAGGCAGTCAAACTGAAAAATGTAAAAATGACAAATATAAGCGCCAAAATAGAGACAACTCTTTTCATAAATCTACTCCTTATTGCAAAATATATTAAAAAAATCATAACATTTTTCGCTGCATCCGTAAATCAAAATCGGAGAAGTATCAGGCTTATTTAATATAAATAAGCATTTCCCTCCATGCGGCGCAGACTTTGCAAAAATCGTAATTTTTCCGGTTGGCTGGGCTGGTAGAGGGCAGATAAATGCTGTCAATCCCGGTAGACCGCCTGCAATACCTTTTATACAGCTGCGTGGCTTTTATGCCGTTGGTAAAAATGGCCTTAATCCGGGTTTTACAAAGGATCTCAGAGAAATCATTGGGAATGGGCTTCCTTATGGTACTATCCGAGGAACCTTCAATTTCACAGCTTTTCAATATATCCCACAATGCTATATGATTGTCCAGCAGTATTTTCTTCTTTTCATTGATTGTCTCCGGAAACTGAGTCTCCAAAATATTGGACATAACTCTCCAGAACAGGTTCTGAGGGTGCATGTAATAAAAATTCCCAGCCCTTGATTTAACAGACGGCATGGTGCCAAGGATGAGAATCCTGGAATTATCATCAAACACAGGCTCAAACGTATGCCGCAC
>VEPD01000408.1 GCA_012027035.1 Ruminiclostridium sp.
TAAAAGCAGGGATCTCCTGCGCCCAGTATATAAGTAATATTTTATGACAAACATATATATAGGCTTCAGACTATTAATTAAAGGTGCAGTTATGCCCATAATGACTTTTTTAGCTGTTTTTTTCATTATAATAGGCATCCTTACTACAATTGTAATTGCATATGATTATCTTTTTAAACTCAATAATATTTGTCGACGCAGGGGTCTGGGCGATTTTAAATCATATGAATCGTGGAAATCCGCCGTTGATACCAGGACTTTGGCATGGAGCAAAAAAACGCCTGTCACATCGGGCGGAGACCACCGGTTTATTCTGCTTCATAAAATCTTAAATGCCAGGCATAATAAATCTATACAGATGTGGCAAATCGGAGGAGTACTATTAGGTGTTGCAGCTTTCCTTTCAAATGATAACGGTATAAGGTTGTCAGTCACAATTGAAAAAAGCCTTTATCGCAGATTTATAGAAGATAACAAATGGCTTGGACAGGCAGGAAAAATTGACCAGGTTTTAATTGCCTATGCCCTAATGAAAATGCCGTTTTACAAAGATTCATACAGGCCGGTCATGGACAAGGCTGTTGATTCCATACTCTATAATCTGCAAGAGGATGGGACGATAGCATACAGGAAGGATCATAAGGATATCCGGATGGTAGATACCATCGGTATGATCTGCCCATTCCTTGCACTTTATGGGGTGCGTTACAAAAGAGATGAAATGATAGAGTTAGCTTTAAAGCAGATTAGAGAATATGTCCGGTATACTGTTTTAAAGAATTGTTTTCTACCTGCGCATGCATATGGCTCAAGCCTCAAAGTACCCTTTGTCTATGGCTGGGGAAGAGGGATCGGTTGGCTTGCATTAGGGCTCGTTGATACATATTGTGAATTGCCTGGCGGGCATCCGGGCAGAATGGAATTGAAAACATGGATTTGCAGACTTTCTCAAACCCTTAAAAGCTTTCAGCTTGATAATGGCGGCTGGAGCTGTTCCTGGGTTGTTAAAGGAAGCCCCTTCGATTCTTCTTCCACTGCGATGCTGGTATATTTCCTAAAAAAATCGATTTTACATGGTTTGATACCTGATGAGATATTTCTGCCCATTATCGCAAGAGGCGAGGAAATCCTTAAAAAAGTTACACGGCGTGACGGTACAGTTGATTTTTCACAGGGTGACACGAAAGATATCGGCTGCTATTCGCGGCTTTTTACCCCTATGCCTTTTACTCAGGGGATAGTGACTATTTTACTGAATATATAGTGGTTTAAGTTTTCATTTGTTCAGGCACCCTTTTCATTCTTCAATAGCACCCTGTCCTTTGTTATCATCTCTATGAACAGATATGCAAGTTCAGGATCAAATTGTGTTCCGGCGTTTTGCGCTATTTCCTTAAGAGCAAAATCAATATCCATTGCTTTTCTGTAAGGCCTGTCGTTGGTCATTGCGTCAAAGGCGTCCACTATGGACATTATGCGGCACTCCAGAGGTATATCGTTCCCTTTGAGGCCAAGCATATAGCCGGTTCCATCCCATCGTTCATGGTGTTTGAGGATAAGCTCGGCAACCGGAGCTATATCAGGGGTAGCAAAGGCTATTTTATAACCGATTTCAGAGTGTTTCTTCATTTCCTCCATCTCCACGTCGGTAAGAGGAGACGGTTTAAATAGAATATTATCAGGTATCCCGACTTTTCCAATGTCATGAAATTTTACCAGTAAGCCAAGAATGTTTAAATGTTCAGTGCTTAATCCCGCCTTCATGCCGAAAATACCTGTGAGCTCTCCCATTCTGTCAATGTGATCCTGGGTTGTAAAATCCCTGGCCTTCATCATGTTGGAAAGCGCCTGTATGGTGATATTTCTGACACTTCCCTTATGACTGAGCTTTTCTCTGTACATGCAGTTGTCTGCTTCCTTAAAGAGGGTATATATACTTTTTCTACGGTCTGAAGTAAAGGCTGAACCGGTGGATATGCTCAGAGGTATCCCTCTGTTTGAAGAATTATATCGTTCAACGGCATCCTTAATCCGGTTTTCTTCATTGTACAACTGCTCAAGACTGCAATCCGGCAGAATCAGTGCAAACTCATCACCGCCGATTCTGGCTATAACGATCTTTTCAAATTTGGATTCCAAAAGAAGCTTCGTCGTTTTTTTCAAAAGCTCATCGCCTTTTGCA
>VEPD01000291.1 GCA_012027035.1 Ruminiclostridium sp.
GAAATAAAAATTTGTGCGTTATGTTTCATTAATGTAATATTTCGCAAAATAAGATTTTGCGAAATAAATTGTTGAAGCATTCGCAATATTTCTGTGAGGCGCATAAATGCCGATTTAATAATGAAGTTTACGCTGTAGTACTGATGATTAGTACAGTTTGGATTATGGTTTTTAATAATTATTCAGTCCCAGTCTGCCAGGACTTTTCCAATGTTTTCAGCATCGGCGATATACTAATAGCCGCCGGCATATGCATTTATATTATAATAAATATGCACCCAATTAAAAGGTAATCATGGGGACGGTTCTTGTGATTAATTAATCACAAGAACCGTCCCCATGATTACTGCTTATCGTTCATAATAGGTATATCCCCTGAGGCCGTAATCATACGCCTGCATTATTTCCCTTCTTTCACTTGCGCTGATAAGTCCGTCACGTATCGCTTCTTCCGCAGTTGCACGAAAACGGACAAGCATGTCCTTGGGGTCGAATTCGACATAGGACAGCACATCAGCAACGCTGTCACCGTGTATTTCCTTTACAAGGTCATAATTACCGTCGGCATTGATTCTGACACTGACCACATTTGTATCTCCAAACAAGTTATGCAAATCGCCAAGGGTTTCCTGGTAAGCCCCCACCAGGAAGATACCCAGATAATAATTATCGCCGTTTTTCATTTCATGTAACGGCAAAGTAGTTCGGACATCGTGAAGGTCGATGAAGCGGTCAATCTTTCCGTCGCAATCACAGGTTATATCGGCTATGACAGCATTCCGTCTGGGCAATTCAAGCAAGCGGTGCACCGGCATGATAGGGAATAACTGGTCGATGGCCCAGCTATCCGGGATTGATTGAAATACCGAAAAGTTGCAGTAATAAATATCTGCGATGGCGCTCTCAATGTCCTCCAGGTCAGGTAGCGCATGCTTCAGCTTCTTCTTTTCCCTGGCAATCTGGCTTATGGTATTCCAGAAGATTTTTTCCGACAGCGACCGTTCACGGAGACTTATCCTTCCATGCTTGAACATGTCACGGATTTCATCCCGGTAATAAAGAGCATCATTATAACATTCCTGGATATTCTTTAAATTAAGATTCCGGTTAACGTCATACAGGTTCTTAATCTGCTCCGAGGCATTCTCATCGACTTTATCCGGCACATCGTACTCCTCGAATTTTTCCACATCCAATACATTAAACAGCAAGACGGAGTAATAAGCAACCGTGGTACGTCCCGACTCGGTGACAATAATCGGATGCGGCACATTTCCGGAGTCCAGCACGGTCATTACAGCTTCCACAATGTCGCTGCAGTACTCTTCAACAGTGTAATTACGGCTGTTGGTATAATTCGTATTTGAACCGTCATAATCTACCGCAAGTCCTCCTCCCAGGTCCAGATAACCCATGGAAGCGCCTTCCTTCACCAGCTCCGTGTATACGCGGGCCGCCTCCAGCACTGCCGAGCGGATGTCGCGGATATTGGGTATCTGGGAACCAAGGTGATAATGAAGCAATTTGAGAGAGTCAAGCATATTCTTCTCTTTCAAGGTATCCACCATTGATATCAGCTGTGATACATTCAAACCGAAAATGCTGCGGTCGCCGCCGGATTCTGTCCAATGGCCGCTTGCCTTGGCAGAGAGCTTTATGCGTATGCCTATGTTGGGCTTCACTCCCAAAGCCCTGGAGCGTTCCAGAATTATATCCAGTTCATCGGGGATCTCTATGACAAAAAAGCACTTGAAACCCATTTTTACAGCATACAGTCCTAAATCAATAAACTCTTCATCTTTATAGCCGTTACAGATAAGGCAGGCTTCTTTATCCTTCATAAGAGAAAGCGCTGCAACCAGCTCCGCTTTGCTGCCTACCTCCAGACCGTGATGATAACGCTGGCCGAATTTGGTCACTTCCTCCACAACCTGCTGCTGCTGGTTTACCTTAATGGGGTAGACGCCGCGGTATTCCCCCTTGTAATTAAGCTTTCTGATAGCATCGTTAAAAGAATCATTCAGATAGGAAATCTGCGAGTCCAGCAGATTTTCGAAGCGGAGCAGCACCGGCATGTCAAGACCACGCTCACGGACACCTGTGATGATATCCATAAGGCTGATTGCAGCGGAATCGTTATCCTTATAGGGATTCACCAGAACTTCTCCCTTATTGGAGATTGCAAAATATCCGGCGCCCCAGTTTTTAATTCCATACAGCTCTTCAGACTTTTCTCTGGTCCATCTGCCTAAAAGTTCCGCTTTATTCATATCCTTTTCCCTTCCATTCAAAACCAACTTCTTATTTAAATTTAACCAAAGCCAGGTTACAGTAAAAACACAAGGTTTACTGCAAATTTTGCAGCAACCTGCTTCAAAGGTGTATAAACAGGCCGATTTTTGAGCCGAACCGGCTTATGGCAGTAAAATCTATTATAGCAGATAATTATGATACTTTAAACAATACTTTGAATAAAAAGCGAGACTGCCGCTTCGCCCGCAATGACATCCAAGTAAGAATTTGTCATGTTTATTTGCTTATAAAAAGCCAGCGGCAGGTTTTCTTTTCTGCTATGTCTACCAGCTTGAATATTACCAGCCCGATCAAACTCAAAGCCAATATGCCTGCAAACATTTCATCATATCTCACGATAGCCCATGAATTCATTATAAAATACCCTATACCATAGACGGTTGCATAGTTTTCACTGAAAAACAAGACAGAAATACTTATACCGATACTGATTCGGATTGCAGTAATAACTTTTGGAAGAACGGCTGGGATCACAAGGTTTGTATATATTTGAAACCGGTTCAATCCCAAGGACATTACCGAATAAAACAATTGTTCCGGTATTTCTTTTACACCGTCTCTTGCAGCCAGCAATATTGGAAACAGAATAACCGTTATGATAAGAATGGTTTTCGACCCGTCCCCCAGTCCGAAAAGGATCATAAAAACAGGCAGGAACGCTATCTTGGGCAGGGGATAGAGAATATATGCCACGGGTGCAAGGATTGCATCGATTTTTTTGTTCAATCCCATCCAGAGTCCCAAAGGAACACCCAAAACAATGGAACTACTTAACGCTGCTGATATTCTCAGGATACTGACAGCCATATGTGCCGGTAAATTTCCTTCGTAAAGCAGCCGGACGAGGGTTGCAACCGTAGCTAAAGGCCCGGGAATAGAACGGGGACTCACGACGGCATGCAGCAAATACCAGAAAGCCCCTACCGCTATACAGCCGAATAAAGTTCTGCTCCGTACAAGCTTCATGATAAATCTCATTGTCCATCCCTTCCTTTTGAAATGACCTTTTTATTATTCAGTCATTCCATATAACTGCTTTCTTACTTCAAGGCAAATCTTATAATACTCAGGCTTAAGCCGTACAGCTTCATCACCGAAATATGAATTTTCTATGATGCTGCTGATTCCAGCCTGCCCCATTACCAGAATCCTTTGCCCTAGAAAAACGGCCTCCTCAATGCTGTGAGTAACCATGACCATCGTTATGGACCTCTTTTTGATTATCTTGAGAATGAGATTTTGAATATTCTCCTTCGTGATTGCGTCAAGGCCGGAAGAAGCCTCATCCAGGAGCAATATGTCGGGATCCGTCACAAGAGTACGCGCAATAGCCACCCGCTGTTTCTGTCCTCCGCTGAGTTGATTGGGAAATTTGTGCTTATGCTCCGCAATACCCAGTTCATCCAATATCGCAGATACTTTTTCACAGATGGTATTTTTATCAAGCTTTCTTGCTTTTAAGCCCATGGCGGCATTATCCCACACCGTTTTCCAGGGAAGGAGCCCCAAATCCTGCAGTATCAGACCTGTCGCCTGCCTGATACCTTTTACTTCTCCTCCGTCGATATGAATTTCTCCGCTTCCGGGAGTGATGAGTCCAGCAAGTATATACAGCAGCGTTGTCTTTCCGCATCCCGACGGACCTATAACTGCGCAGGTAGTGTTTCTGGGTATATGCAAATCGATAGCCTTTAGCGTGACTTCTCTTCCATAACAATGCTGCAGGTTTTTTATATGTATCATTGTTAATGCACTACCCTTCCGTAAATCATCCATGGATAAATGAGATCACTCAATAAAGTTAAAATTACTTATATCTTTCAATTTATAATCCTTTTTTACCGTCCCTTTTGCCCTGGTCCATTCCAGGACACTTTTAAAGCTTTCTTCAGAAATTTTCTGCGCTTTTTCATATTTCACGCTGCCGCTTAAATATTTTACAACGGCGTCAGGAAAGCTATACTTTGTCAGGATTCCGCCATACTGGGCTGCATCGGTTTCATTAATATAATTTACAGCCTTGTTGTATGCCAGATAAAATGCTTTCACTGATTTTGGCCGGTCAGATAAAGTTTTCTCGTTAAACAGCAGTGTTCCGGCTTTCAACCCATATTCCTTCGAGGTTGCCAATAGTTTTGCTCCCTGGGTTATCATCATGGTGGCTTGCGGTTCGGTAAAAACAACGGCGCTCAGCCTGTCCGCCATTAATGCCTCAAGCCGTGCAGAGAAAGAAGGTATGGAAACCGGTTTATACTTTATATTATTCTTTGCAGCCATCTCGTCCATGATATATTCCAGAACAAAGTTCGGGACAATTGACACGTCCTTGCCATTCAGCTTTGCAAAGGTGTCAATACCGGAGTTTGGAGAAGTCAAAAGCTTGAAATCCTCATTGATATCCGAGGTGATTTTCATTCCCAGGCCAGCTTCATGAAAAGTCAGGGAAGTCATTATATCAGCAATTATGGCGTCGATCTGACCTGCTTGTACAGCCACGTTCCTGTCATTTGGGGAATTGAAGGATACCAGTTCCACCTTTAATCCTTCCTTATCGAAAAAACCCTTCTCTTTTGCAATAATTATGGGAATAGCCGATTCGGCTGGTAAGATTCCAAACCTTATTGGTTTCTGTTCCGCTACCGGCCTGGCGCATCCGTTGAACAACGCCGTTAGGCCGACCAATACGGCAAGTACTAAAGACATTCTTTTCATTTTTACAATTACTTCCTTTCTCTGTGCGCAAAACACAAATCTATGTTAAAATTTAGCCAATGTTTATTATATCAGAATATGTATGAATCGGTCTATATTCAGTTCCAAGAAAATGCAATCCCTCTGGATTTTATATGGGTCGGCCGCCGCTGTATTTTTCCCTCCCGCTGTAGTAAAAGCCAGCCTGAACCCCGATTCCTTCAACCATTGTATAATTTCGTCCGTGAAAATTCCAAAAGGATAAGCGTAAGCATCCCTGGAATTTACAAACTGTCTGCAAGCTTCCGTATCAATGCAAAAAGCAGTCCTGTCAACTGTCTGCAAAGCTGTCAGCCCATCTTTTCTAATGTGCAATGCCTTGGAATGGCAGGCATATTCAAAAACATCACCCATTTCCCATAATTCGCTTTTTGACAGGCAAACGCTTTGCCGGCTGGAATACTTTTGCACCTCATCAAAAAGCCAATCAAGGACTACAAAGCCGGTTGCTGAAAAGCCATACCTTTTTAAAACTGGATAAGCATACAGCAGTACGGATTTATACATATCGTCAAATGTAATGAGGACAGCTTTCTCCGGAATGCTTTTGCCACAGTAAAAGAAATCAATTACATCCTTTAATGTCAATATGGTATACCGGTTCTCATGCAAGTACGCCATTTGCTTTTCAAATTCCTCCAGAAAAACGAACAAAACTTTGGGAAGTATATCATGATAATCCTGATTTACCTTTATCCACGAATTGTTTTCTTCGTCAAAATCCTCTTTCCGGACTATTTCATGGTACATCAGCACATGGAATCCGTTCATAATTCCCCCCTGAATAATCAATATATACGGACAAAACTAATATCAAATCGGCATACATCATTTTTATTAATACAATGGTACATTCCATAATCCCATAAATCAAGTAGGCAGATATAACTGCAAAAAATATTACAAAAATACAGGTATGATTAATATTTCATACCCGATTTGCCGTACTCAGCCAAGTTAGTATACAATATTGCTATATAGGGCAAGCATATGGATAATAATGGTAGTGCTTCAAGCGTATGAAAATATACTAATTGAATAATATTTTTCCGCAAGTCTGTAACTTTCCGATGGATTAAACGTCTATTGATGTGAAGGAGTGAATAAATGAACCGGCAAACACTGGATGATATATATAGGACCCATATGCAGGATATTTACCGGTATCTGCTCTCTCTGTGCCATAATCATCATGTGGCGGAGGATATCTTGCAGGAGACCTTTTACAGAGCCTACCTCCATCTGGAGGATTGCCGGGAGGAGCGGGTCAAGCCCTGGCTGTTCCGGGTAGCGCATAATGTGTTTGTAGATTTTACAAGGAAGCAAAAAAGGATTCATATCAGGGAGGATGCATTCTTTAGTGATATGACAACAGGCAGGACAACGGAGGAAGAGGTTATGACGCGTGAATACATCAGGGAGGTCGGCGGCTTTATAGCCACACTCACAGAAAACCAGCGGCAGGCCATCCTTTTATGTGATTTTCACGATCTGTCCTATAGGGAAGCCTCAGAGATTATGGGCGTAGGATTAAACCATATCAAGATACTTTTGTTTCGGGCGAGACAGAGCCTTAGGAAATGGAAAGAAAGGGAGAAGCAGAATGAGTGAAGAATTCAGAAAGAAAATAAGAGATTATATGGACGGGAAACTCTCAATAGAAGAAGCGGCTGAGATGGAAAAGGAACTTGAGAAACTTGAGGACTATCAGGCTGTTTTGGATGAGCAGGTTAATAACGGTGCTCCTGCAGGATGTAATAATAAAAAGTCCGGAGAGGCAGGTAATGAAGGAGAGATGGCAATGACTAAAAAGGAAAAAAGGATAATCCGATGGGGAAAATGGAAAGCCAGATTTCACAATGCGCTCGTTGCCCTGGCCATTATATTGGCGGTCACTATTCTTTCTGGGATAATCACATCAGTATATTATGGGAGCGGTACTCCCTCAAGGGCTACGCAATTCGGAGATGTAGTGGCTTCGGCTATTGCCGTTACAGAGCCTAATATCAGTTTCGGAAACAATGCATCCATCGCCGGGATCTTCTTCATGGGGATGGAAGGCGACCTTAAAAAAACGGTAGGAGTCCGTGATATGACGGTAGGGGAAATGGAAGTACAGTTTCTTTTCGGGCAGGCTGGATATCCGAAGATAAAATGGTTGCTTCAGGATAATTCCCGGCAGTTTGCTTATCCCGGCACAACTCAGGGGAATGCTTCCGCAGAGGGTTGGAAAGGGCTTGAAAAGCTGCCTGAGGGAACAGTGGCGGAAGCCTACCTTTCATTTGACCGGCTTTTTGAAACAGATGACATTTTGCAGAAATTCAAGGACAAAGATATGACGCCTTTATGGTTTGCCGTAGATACCGGCGCCGGAAGCAAAGCTCAGGCTCAGGGCGCGTCTGATTATCCGCTGCTTGGATTTCCTTACAGGCCCCTTTGGCACTATGCCGACTGGACTTTTTCAAACCGTAAGGAAGAGCCCTGGGGAAAACCCTGGGGTCTATTCGGGAAGAAGATTTCTCAAAGTGTTGAAGCTCCCGAAGTGGATCCTTATGGCAGCGGAGCCTTAAGGAACAATAATTTCATTGATACTTTAAAGCTGCTGAAGCAATATGAATCAATAACCCGTCGGGTGGTAAAAGGGCAGGCTCTGAAGCTGAAGGAGACAATAGAATATCTTGAAAAGCAAGGAGTTAAAATCTACGGGTTGGCGGTAACGGGGCCTACCGTTGAAATACTGAAGCTGAAAGGCGAGCCGTGGATTTCCGACGTGAATGTGGGGGAAGCGCGCCTGTGGGACTGGAATTCAACGAAGTAATGAAATACTTGACCAACCTTACGTTAATTGCGATATCTCCCTGAAGCCAATTATTGCAGAAATTGCTCCGGATCTGTGATTCTCCAAACCGTATAACTATCTGCAATAATTGGCTTCTTATCCAGTGTTGGTATAGATGTAATGCTGGATGGTGGTTTTAAAATCTCTCCCTGTATTCTTTTGGTGTTTTTCCGGTAATATTTTTAAAGATTCTGGTAAAAGTCTTTATATTTTCATATCCAACCATAAACGCCACTTCATAGATTTTGACATTATTATCATATAGAAATTGTTTTGCTTTTTCGACCCTGTAATTCATAATATAATGAATCAGATTTTCTCCGGTTTCTTTTTTAAATATCCTGCAAAGGTAAGATGGGTGTACGCCTACCTCCTCAGCTACCTTACCAAGAAATAAATCTTCATGGAATCGGTTTTTAACGATATCCAGCACATCCTGCACTATCTTGGCGGTACCGTTCTTTTTCTGTTGATCCAGCCGGTTGATAATGGCTTGTACCCATTCCTGCATCAGAGAAAAAATCTCGTTTACCGTTTCTGATTTATAAATAGCCGGGCTTGCATCCATATCTTCAAACAGGTTATCCTGATTAGTGCCTGTCAATTGGTGTAAAATTTCATCCATAAAATGTATGACGGCTCTTCTTACGTAATTGGGCTCTGCATCGGAATTTTCGCTTACCAGGGCTTTCAGCCGGGATAGAATTTCGCCAATGGATTCTTTCTTAGACATCCGTATGCTTTCGACGATTTTATCCAATACCGTTTTATTGAAAATGACCTTTTTTGTCCTATTACCGGTATATACCAGGTCTGTCAATACCCTGTTGTTACCTGCATAAAACTTGCCCGCCAGCAAATTATATGCGCTTATGTAGCTGGAATGCAGCCTGGTGAAGTTATCTACCACTGTCCCTATTCCAATGGTTACTGTTTGTTTGCCGAGGTCCGCTACACCTCCACAAATGGTTTCTCCCACTCCAGTCAAACGCTCCCTGATTTTCATATCCTCCTCAAAGGGGCATATCTCAAGGATAAACGCGAACAGCGCTCCTTCAAGTTCTATGGTCGCTTTTCGTCCTGATTTGTCCAGTAATTCGCCTGCCAAACACATGACCCTTGATTTAAATGCAAATATGTCGGCATCTGTGACGTCTATTGAAAATAAATTATCAATTTCCATTGCCAGCACCATATATTTGAACCCCATCTGCAAATCCAATTGCAAAATGTTTACATTTTTCACGATATTACTGCTCTCAAGCTCTTTTTGAAGCAGATCCTCATAAAACTTTTTCTTGAGAAGATCCAAGCCAATACCTGCAATTTGGTTAGTTTTCTCCTCTTTCAAACTGCTGGCTTTTAAATCGTCAAGTTCGGCCACAGCCCTCAGAATGACAGAAATCAGTTTCTCTTCATCCACCGGTTTTAATATATAATCCAGAACCCCGAGGCTTAGCGCTCTGCGGGCATATTCAAATTCCTTGTATCCGCTGATAAGGATTACTTTTACGTTGTTAAGCCTTTTGATAACTATCTCAGAAAACTCTATACCGTTCAGCCCAGGCATATTTATATCGACTATTATAATATCCACCGCCATTCCGGCCAGCATTTCAAGCGCTTCTTCTGCATTCTCCGCCTCACCTGCCATTTGTATGCCGTAAGCTTTCCAGTTAATATTCTCTCTTAAATATTTTCTCATCCAGAATTCATCGTCAATCACCATCAGTTTATACATGCTGCTTCACCTTCAAAATATATTTCGGATCAAATCTTTCTAAGCGGAATAGTAACTGTCACCCGGGTGCCCTTGTCCTGCTGACTTTCGATCTGAAGCCCGAATTCTTCGCCATAAAGCAGCTTGATCCTGCTGCTGATGTTCCTTAATGCAAAATTCTCAATTTCGGGACTCTGTGTATCAAGACTTCTTTTGACACTTTGCATTTTCTCAGCGGTAATGCCTATGCCATTGTCACTAACTTCAAATCTCACTCTTTCCTCATTACACACTCCATGGACAGTAAGTTTGAATTTCTCCTTTCTCTTTTTCATTCCATGGTGAAAAGCATTTTCCACCAGCGGTTGGATAATGTACTTAATGGTTTTGTATTCATACAGCTTCTCATCAATAAAAATGTCTGTCTCAAATTTATCAACATACCGGATAGTCATTATATCTATATAAAGCCGAATTTGATTGATCTCTTCTCTGATCTCGATTTCCTCGCTTTGAGGTTTGAAGCTGATCCTGAAATATTCCGACAGTTTGTATATCATGCTGCTCAATTGATTTAACCCTTTATTTTTTGCCATGCAGTACATGGAGTTTAAAGTATTGTACTGGAAATGGGGATTGATCTGAGCCTGCAATGCCTTCAGTTCGGCATCTTTGTTCAGGAGCTTCAGCTTATATACATCGAACACCAATTCATTGATCTTCACCAGCATATTGTTAAATATCCTGTATAAATATCCGAATTCATCCTTCCGCCTGTCATTGATCCTGACTGTCAAATCTCCGGTTTCGGCCTTTTTCATACCTTTTACCAAAACTCTGAGAGGCTTATATATCCTTCCTGATATGAAAATTGAAAGCAAAATGGCAATAATCCCCACAAAAAAGGTCACATTGAAAGTGATTCTCTTGATCACATCAATTTTACCAGTTATTTCGCTCATAGGAATAAGGGCAATTTCCTTCCACCCTAACTGCTCTATGGTGGTATATACCACCATGGTTTCCCGATTATCGATTTTATCAATATAGTATCCTTTTTTCCGGCTGAAAATTTCTTTCTTATCGCATATGCTTTCAAGGTCACCTAAAATATATTTTTTATCCTTGTGAAAAAGCATCCTTCCATTTTCATCTGTAACGACCACATATCCTGTTTCACGGATTTTCAACCGGCTGATTCTGGCATTCACCGCATCAACGTTAAGATTGACCAGAATCATGTCCCTGGGTATTGATATCCGCAGGAATTGCCCTCTGAAGGAATAATAGTATTTGACGGTGTTCTGAAAAATATCCTTGCTTTTGACCGCAATCCATTCTACTTGCTTTCCGTTGCCGATGGGGACATCGATCCAATCCCTGAAGGGCATCTGTTCATAATCAATGATACCGTTACTGGAGGTGATCACCTTCCTGGAATTGTCAATATATATATACAGGGAATCAATATACTTGTTTGTCTCTGTAAGGTTATTAAAAACATCGATAATATCCCTCGATCTTTGTATACCATCATAAGTATTGAAATACTCGGCAGGTTTTTGTACCAGTTCGGTAGCTATTTGATTCAGGGACATCTGAAAATAAATATCCCGGGTATCGCTGATAATTCCGTCGATGATTTCGCTGGTCTGCTCCAGCAGCTCATTTACGGATTTGCCGACCTCCTCGTCGATAGTGCTGCTGAAATAATTGAAAAGCATGTTGCCGACAAAAAATACCGGCAGGAAAATAAGAAATACGTAAGAAATGATCAATCTTCTCAAATATCCATTTTTAAAGCCATAATCAGCATCCTTCTGCTTGAAAAACAACATTTGGCAACCTTCCTTAGCACCCATCCTCTAAATTCCAATAACCGGACTTTAAAAAGTATATTTCATATCTATAATACCACATCTGCCTGCATTATAATAGTAACAGAAAAGCCAGGATGGAATTCGTCCACCCCGACTTTTCAGGTACGTTTACCGTATAAGACTATTTTGCCCAGCTGGTATCTTTGTTTGCATCATCAAAGTACTGGTTGAAGCCTTTTTCATTGAACTTCTGCTTCCATTCCTCCACACCCGCATTGACTTCCAATTTGCCTGTAATGATCTTTGCATAGTATTCAAGGAATTGACCATACATTTCATCCCATTTAGGATTCAAAGGAGCTATATTATAGTTGGCATATTTCAAGGATTTCGAAAATAAGTCGAGAGACAGTTTCGTAGGATCGCTCATCGGCAGTATCGGCTGGAATTTATCCTGATTAATGACCAGGAAGGGCATGAGTCCATTGGTATATTTTTCGACAGTTGCAACCGCCTTGCCGTCGGCGCCCTTTTTCCAGTTGACTCCTTCGGGGCCATAGACAAGAAGCTGCTGGCCTTCAAGACTGTGAAGCGGATCGATGAAATACTTGAAAGTCGCTTCAGGATTTCTTGTGGATTTCAATATACCTATGCTAAGATCGCTCAGGAAGGCGAAGAAGCCTGAGCCTTGAGATCCAGTCGGAGGAGAGAAAAGCGTTATCTTCGCATTGGGATTAACAGCAGTAGTCTTTGCTATGTCGTCATCCACAAGATCTACATAGTCGCTAATGATTCCGGTTTTACCTGAAAAGAAAAGGTTACGCATATTATCTTCTTTGTTTGTAAATATATTAGGCTCAATGATCTTTTCCTTATAGGATTTCTGAAGGAATTCCAGGTAAGTCTTGTAATCCTCTTCAAAAGGCACAAATTTCAGCTTGTCTTCCGCTCTATCATACGTAATCTCAGATGTATATTTTACTATAGCGTTCTGAATGGGCTGGAAGAAGTATGACGCCGTATCCCACTCGTTCTGTCCGGCATACCCGTAAGTATCCTGCTTTCCATTGCCGTCCGGATCGTTTAAGGCAAACGCCCTGGATACATTATACCAGTCGTCTATTGTGACAGGAACCTTCAAGCCCAGTTTGTCAAGCCAATCCTGACGGATGAACAATGCCAGTTTTTGCATGCTTCTGTAAGGTACCGAAAGAATCTTTCCGCTTTTTCTAACAACTGTCCAATAATCCGCAGGAATATTCTTTACATTCGTGGAAGCATCGATCCATGATTGCTCAATCGGTACAAGAGCGCCCTGCTGGTAAAACTTGTTCAAGCTTTTGGTTAAAC
>VEPD01000508.1 GCA_012027035.1 Ruminiclostridium sp.
CAGCCTCATACATGGCAATAATATTTTCCAATGGAACATCCGGATTGATTGTATTGGAAGTAAACAATGCCAGATCTGCTTTGTCCTTACATATCCGTATAGCATGTTTAACCTTGTTTTTTATTTCTCCAGGCGTACAGACAGGCAATTCCGTTGTTACAGAAATTGGCCCGAATATTAATAATGGTCCTCCATTACGGTTACGCTTTTGTACTATATATTCAATATTCATGCCGCATTCAGGCTGAAAACCCTGGAATCCCTGAACACCGCAGTCAATAAGCATGTCAACTATCAGCCGTATATCTCCGTCCGAATGCCATACCGGCCTGCACCCCGCTTCAAGAAGCGGCTCTAAACCATAGCGCAGCTGCGGTGCATAATATTTTTTCAAAAACTCCGGAGACACCATGGGTCCTCTTTGGGTACATATGTCATCACCCAGTAAAACCGCATGCGGATATATTCCTTCCTTGACTGCACGTGCAATAATTTCAGAAAAGTTATGTCCGGTTGCACCCCCTATCTCCAAAAGTTTCCTTGCGTGATCAGGGTACATCCCTACTATAAGATAAAAATTTTCATAGCCCAGATCGATAAACCAGTTTATTTTTGCCCCTGCCCACCATCCTGCGGGCATATATACCATATCACCACAGATTGATTGCCGTTCAAGAATATTTTTTTTATATTTCTCATACTCTTCGTCAAGGTTGAATTTTCTCTCAATCTCCTCCGGAGACGGCATTTTCTCAATCATTTCCAGAGTTTCCTCCAATGAGACCCCTGTATCGGCATGCATATATGTATTTTCATCCACACAGCGAAAATCATCTTGCTTTGCCGGGACAAAAATACTTACCAAACCATCTACCTGTAATTTCTTATAAGCTTTTACAGAAACCCCGATAGGGTCATTCCAGTATTCCTCACTGCTGACATCTGCCAAATTGCAAATATGTTCAGGACATGCAATCCAGCCCCCAAGCGTTGGAGTACGGTCAGGCGTCCCTCCTTGGAACACTGTTTCAAGACGTTTACACGAAGACATCTCAATTATATTTGCCATAAAATCTCCTCATAAATTATTTCTGTTAGTTAATCTCTTCTTTCAATACCAATACCTTATATTCCATTTACAGCTGAAATCATAGCAAGATAGTTCTCATCAGGGACATATCCCGGAATGCTGTTACCTGAGCCTAACGCATAACCACCTCTTCCTGCAGTCCTTTCGAGCATTGCGGCAGAACGCATATAAACTTCTTCCGGCGTCGAACGGCAGATAAAATCCATATCGATCCCGCCAAATATTGCAATTCTATCGCTCCAACGTTCATAGGCTTCCTCAACAGGTAGGATCTTGTCTTCATAAGAATGTTTTGCATCATATTTTATTACATTGGTAATATCATCCATAACCCTTTCAAGCTGTCCGCATGAATGCAAGATAACAGGTTTACCTGTACTGTGGATGGTTTCTACTATCTTTTTGTGCCATGGTATTACAAAACGGCGCATGTTTTCAACAGAAAGCAATGTCTGAGTATTAAAACCCCAGTCGTCGTTTGATATCAGCGCACCTACAGTATCATATGCTGCACAGATTTCATAGTACCGTACAAGTCTGGAGCCTACTGCATTAAAGATATCTGCAACAAGGTCGGGGTCATCGGCAAGCATATAGCAAAGTGAATCAAAGCCTACCAATGCTATTACAAATTCAAGAACTCCCCCAGGTCCGTATACAATCAGTTTCATACCGTATGGAAGCTCTCCGGCAAGTCTTTCAAGGCGTGAGTAATCAAATGCATCGGGGTCGGGCCAGGGGTATTTTTCAAAACTCTTCCTGTCAAAGATTACTATCCCTTCATTCATGGAAATCGTTTTACCATTTCTTTCATTTTCTCTGCCGCATGGGAAACTAAAATTAGAGCCGCGTACTGATGTGTAATCATACCCGGCATTCCTAAAAGCATGGATTATTAATTTCAAAATCGGTATTTCTTCTGCCGTTGGCTTGTATTTTTCTCCGGCCAGCTTTTCATATAGACTCAGATTCATAAAAAATTCAAATAGTGTCGGGCGGTCAGGCTTTTTTCTCTGCAAAACTTTTAAAATGTTATTAAAATTTGGCTGACGTTTATTGTCCCAAAAATTCTTTAAATCAAGAAATTCGGGATTGAATTTCTTCATGTAAATTCTCCCTTCGGTTTTTTCACTATTATAAATTTAAGCTTATGCAAGCATTCTATCAAAAATAAATTTATAAGTAATAAACATATTCCCGAAAAATATTATAATTCTTCCGCAAAATTAGCATTCTTTCAATTGCCTCAAAGCTTTAATATATTCATGGAATTTAAGAGTGAAGGGCAGGATTATAGCACCGATCATAAAAACTGAGCCAAAATGCGGATAAAGGTAAAAAAACCAGGTGGCTTACAGCTAAAATATATTTTTAATTGCCGGATAAATTCTTTTATAAGTTTCAAATTTTTCTTTGTATATCTCATGAATTCTTCCATCCGGATAGAATTCCTTCTTTACCTTGACAAGCATATCAACGGCATCTTCAAGGCTTTTGTATACTCCGCTTGCTGTCCCCGCAAGAATTGCAACCCCTAACGTCCCTGCTTCTGAAATATGCAGCGTTGACACTTTTTTCCCCATCATATCCGCTTTCAACTGCATGAAGTGTTCGGATTTTGCCAATCCCCCGACAGCCCTTATTTCTTTTACCTCTACTCCAGCATCATCAAGCTTTTCAACATTGACCATCATCTCAAACGTTATCCCTTCAAGGATCGCCTTAATTATGTCTTCCGCCCTGGTATTTATATTCAGTCCGACAATTGCTCCTTTAGCTGCAGTGTCCATATAAGGCGTCGCAGCTCCGGCGAAATGCGGTAGCACAAAAACCTCCGAAGGCCTTTTGGATGCTTTATCAATAAGCAAGTCATAAATGTTGATACCTGATTTTGCAGCTTCTTCCCAATATACGTGCCCGAAATTATCCCTGTACCATTTCAGTAAACTCCCACTGGTAAAGGTAAAAGCATAAGTCACATAAATATCCTTTTTAACATGGGGTACGCATGCAAAACTGCTTCTTGCCATGATGCCGGATATTATAGGCCGATTAAACGCAGGAGCAATGCACTCGGTTGTACCCAGTCCATCAACCGCCATGCCGTTTTTTATTACTCCCGCACCCAGGGCGGCGCATGGCTGATCATGTCCTCCAGCCACGAGCAGCATGTTTGGAGGAAGTCCAAGCTCTTCTGCAATACTCTTTGATATCTGCCCTACCACCGTACCGGATTGTACAGGTTCACCGAATTTATCCTCTTCAACACCCGCACACTCCAAAATTTCAGCAGACCATCTTTTATTTATAATATCAAATGTCATTGTCCTTGCTGCCAGTGAATAATCGGTATAGGGTTTTGCTCCCAGCTTGAACAGTATAAAATCGGCAAAGAGTAAAAACTTCCATGTATTGTTATAAACTTCCGGCATATGCTGTTTCAGCCACATTATTTTGTTAATAGTGTACATTGAATGAACTGAAGCACCTGTTATCCCCAGTATCTTTTCAAATCCAAGCCTGTATTTCAAATAACAGGCTTCTTCCTGTCCCCTGGAGTCAATATAAATAATGCTGTTGTATAGTACATTACCTTTATTGTCAATTGGTATTGCCGCTTCGCCAAAGGATGAAACACTCAATGCTTTTATTCTTTCACCCTTGCACTTGGACAGAGATTTTACAATAACTTCCTTCACTGAGTTCCAGACCAGATTCGGGTCCATTTCCTCCCATCCCGGATGTGGTGTAAAAAGAGAATATTCTTTATAGGCCTGACCTTTAATATTCCCTTCTATATCAATAATCGTAGCTTTACAACCGGATGTCCCTATATCAAGTCCCATCAGATTCATAAAGTGCTCTCCTTAATTAAGCAGTATTTTACTTAATCGGCTTTTTCCTCTCTTTATAAGCTGAGCTTAAATTTCAATCAAGTCATATCCCAAGTAAATAGAAAATGCTTCTTTTACAGGATGAGCAACATGTCCGAACGTAACACCGACATGATGGCGGAAGCCTTTCTTGCCAATCGTCAGCAATTTATTTTGCAAGCTATCAATCTCAGCTACTCCCCCACATCCGAAGAACCCTTCTTCAATCGGATCACCTGTAAAACGACCTTCATCCAGATAGAAAATCAGTTTTCCTTCTTCGGTTTTTGAACTGGCATATGTCATCGGAGATTCGGCAATCCGTCCGACATTGCATCCCCATCCACAGCCTGTACCAAAGCTTTTGGCAAACATAGCATGTTCAATCACTTTACCCTTTGCTGTCATCAAGCTTTGAGGCACTGGACCGCAATGGAATAGAATGCATTTGTTTTCGTCATTGCCATAATTGTTGTTCCAATCAAGACAGGTTGCAGGCACTCCTGAAGCAAGAGATAATGCATACATGGGTATTGCATTGCAAACATCCAGTTCACAAGCTGCAGAAAAACCTCGGTCATTTAACTCACTCAGTAGGACACAGGGAGCTACACCCAGTTCTTTCTCCATCTCTATCCAGCACCGTAGCGCCAGACAGTCCAGTTTATATTCATTGATAATATCATCAATTGCTACACTCACTTTGGATAGCATATCCAGCTTTTCATCAGGAACCCCTGTCCAGTTTGTATAGTTTTCCAACCTGTTTCTTTTCGTTGTGAATTTATCTGTTCCTGCTTTAACATCTCCAACTCTCATGAAAAGCTCGGAAAGGTCTAAAGCCTCAGTTGTTATACCATGCTTTTGCAAAGTCAATTCATCAAATCGTACTGTCTTAAAAGCAGTAGTCCTTGCACCAATGGCGCCCACAGTAAAACGTTTCATTTTTTTTACAATAAGGCACACTGTTGCAAATGAATTAACATGCCGTTCAAAGGTTTCGGCCGCCGGATGAACGGTATGTGGCATATATGTGGTAAAAGGCAGCTTATATTGACAAAACACATCCATAATCGAAAATTTACCACAGAAGGCATCACGCCTTTGTTGGAAATCCATTTTCCCGATCTCATCAGGATAGGCCTGTATCAGGATAGGCACCCCACAGTCCTCCAAAGCGGCAATAGCTCCGTTCTCATCGCCAAAATTCGGTAATGACAGAATAACTCCGTCATATTCACCTGTGTGCTTTTTAAGGAAAGTTGCATATTTTCTTCCTTCTTCTGCAGTCTCAACTGCCCCAAAGCGGGTTGCATTCTCATTCATGATTAAGGTATCATAGCCCAGTTTCTGCAATACCTCTTTTATTTCCTGCCTGGCACCTGAAATGAGAGACTCCGGGAAAAAGCCCCTATTACCAAAATAAAGTGCAAACCTCAACTTACTCATTATCCCAATCCTCTTTAACAATTGTAATAATATAACGATTTATTTGTGGTTATTCTCACGATATTCACCCACCATAAATATTATACAAGTTACAGTCTTAGAAAAAAATATATATATTCCGCAAAAACATTGAACTCTTTCCTCAATGCCGGACTTATTTCATAAGCAGTTCCATTACATACATTTCAAGCGCTTCGTAATCCCTTTCCGCAACACATTTTTTTTGGAAGGCATAATCAAATTTTTTAGCCTTTTCTTCCAGCATCTTTGCGATCTTCAAGCTGTTTTGCAGATGCCGGTAACCAGCTTCACCTTTCTGGGTTCTCATGGCCTTGACATCAAGCCCTATGTATTCCTCATTGCTGCCATAGTTGTTTTCAACCAGCACCTTGATCTGGTTGAAGGCCTGACGGAGGTTCTCCACGCCAAATGCCTTGTCCTGGTCATATTTCATTCCGTTCTGGTCGTTCAAATGCACTCCCCAAAGCTTGCCGAATGCCAATCCGAACGATATCTCG
>VEPD01000052.1 GCA_012027035.1 Ruminiclostridium sp.
ATGTGCGCCAAGTCCGGCTTTCTCAAGTTCCTTTGACGGGACGCCTTTTGTAAGCTGATATACCATGGAGCCCACCATTTCAAGATGAGCCAGTTCCTCAGTACCGATGTCATTTAGCGTAGATTTTGCGACTTCCGTAGGCATGCTGAAGCGCTGGCTCAGATATCTGAGCGATGCTGCCAGTTCGCCATCCGGCCCGCCGTATTGAGAAATAACATACTTGGCCATTTTAGGATTACAGGTTTTTATTCTTACAGGAAATTCAAGTTTCTTTTCATAAATCCACATTTACTCCATACCTCCTTTTATTGCCATTCCCAGGGCCATGGGCTATTGATCCAGGGCCATGGGTAGCTGTAGCTTGCTGTAGCCGTTATGGGGCCGTACATTCTCTCGTAATTGGATCTCAGCCACCTGGCTTTTGGTACGGAATTCACATAAATGCACAAGGCTCTTTGATCATTGGGATGCGTATTCAAATACAATTCAAGATCCTCCAGCATAAAATCGGCTGCCATGACTTCATCCAGCATTTTTTGACGTGCTATATCCATATCGATACCTCCAATCATGCATCAACGGTGTATTCGGGCTCTGTACCATAAGGCCGATCCAATTCCGGAAAGACGGTGCCTTGTTCAAGGGCTGTTTCAGGCGGATAAAGGCACATGAGATACTGAAAGGGGACATAGGCATGCGCCAGTCTTGCGTTGGTTATGGGTTGAGGGTAGTAATACTGCATTTTGCAAATATCGTAGCATTCAGTTGTCTTCATCAGTCTACCTCCAGATTCATCATTTTATTACTATAATATTAATATTTACATAAAAGTGTTCGAATGTAAACCAATGTATAATATATCTGGATTTTATGGTTATTTTGATATAAACTTGATATAATGAAAAAAATGTTTGGAGATAGTTATGACAGGAGGCTTCAAACTGGCTTTACGTCAGATGGATATTGTAGACGATAAGGAGAAAAGAGATTGGATATTGACTATGCAAGAATACAGCGGATACTTGATGAAATTGAAATAAAATTCAATATTGAAAACCTGTTTATAAGTGTTGATTTTATAAATATACAGTCTTTTGCTCAAGGTATGTACTTCGATTACCATATGCATTCCAATTATGAGTTTCATTATATTGTTGATGGCAAAGGTGTTGTCAATATTAACGGAAAAGAATATAACCTTGAAATGGGAGATTTTTATCTTACCGGCCCGGGCATAGTCCATGCACAATTTACAGATGATAATAATCCCATGTTTGAGTATGCGTTAAAGTGCAGTATATGGATGGAAGGGGAAGCTGCCAACTGTTTTACCGGAAATGAATGCAGGCATATATTTGATATCTTGAGAAAGCATCATGGCAAAGTTGTAAAAGATAGTAACAGCCTCCGTTTTTTGTTTGAAAAAGCTTTTGAAGAAGTTTATTTAAAAAAACCATGGTATTATATGGAGTTAAAAAATATTATATTTGAAATACTAGTAGCTTCTGCAAGGAATATAGCCGAAGAATTTATAGCTGATTACGATATTCCCAGGAAAAATATTAACAATAGTCGTATGGAATTTATTAAATCTTTTATCAATGACAATGTGGACAAAGTTTTAACGGCTGATACCATTGCACAACACCTGTTTTTAAGTACGAGGCAGTTAGCCCGTATTGTAAAAGAAGAGACAGGATGTTCCATACATGAGTATATAATGCTTCAAAAGGTTGAAAAGGTTAGGAAATTATTAGGTAACCCACAGACAAAGCTGCATCAAATCGCTGAGATGACTGGTTTCTCCAGTGAGTTTCACCTCAGTTCCGCTGTAAAAAAATGGGGCGGTAAATCTCCCGGAGAACTACGTAAAGAAATCAAGCATGTCTGATATTTGTATGTTATTGACATAACTAAATATGGCCTTATTTTTATTACAGTGATATTATAGCACTGTAAGTTTTTATCATGCATGTAAATAAATTAAAAGTTATTACCCCAAAATGCTCTTTTTATCAGCTTTCTTCTTTTGCAAAAATGCCAACGGGAATATCGGACAAAACGTATAAAAACTAAAGTCAATCTATATTTTAGCATATGGTTAACAGCAAAATGCCTGGATTCATTATTTAACCCAATATATTTCCGATTGAAATAATGGAAAAGGAAGCGGCTTATTATATTACCAAACAGAATAAATATGGCACTCTTTGGATAACAGAGGATCTTATACCAAAGTGTACTTGTCGACTTGGAGTGCTGCAATGGCTGGTTCAAAAGAAGGTTTGATAAACATATTAATAGAGGAGTTGGACTATGGAATTATTGACTGATCACCCTAAATTAAACCGGATGTGGGAAAATGCTGTGGAATCAATAGAATTTCGCCAGGACAGTTATCTATCGGGCGGGATTGTTGAGTCGGATCTGCGTATTAACAGGGGGAGGGATACATATTGGCCCTGGTGCTGGCCAAGAACTTATGTTATCATTCCGCTGCTTGAGGCGGGCGAATTCGGTCGTGTAAAGCGGTGGCTGAACTACTGGATGAAATTGCAAAATGACGAGGGAGGCTGGCTTCACTGCTATGATGTCCG
>VEPD01000134.1 GCA_012027035.1 Ruminiclostridium sp.
CCTAAACACCCCCATGTTCTATGCCAATACTATCGATCAATTCCCTTAAACGCCCGGCAAACCTCCTGTCGGTTACTGCAACGACGGAGCGCATATCCTTGCCGGCATACCTTCCGAGCAGTTGTTTTTCACCAAAATACCTTATGTCTGTACTTCTATATTTGCACATATCGGAGAATTTTTTCTTCGTGTTATCCGAAGCGTCAACCGATACTATTACAAGGAGTGCCTTCCCCGATTTCAGGCTTCGTCCGCAGGTTTCTTCTCCTGAAACCACTTTACCTGCTTTAGTCGCCAGACTGAGGAAGGTATATATCCTGTCAACCATCAATATCCTCCAGCCGCTGTTTTAATATTTCATATATATCTTCGCCTATTTTCGATTCAAATGCCTTTTCCAGCCTTTTCCCTTTTCTAGCCTTCTCAAAGCATTCTACGCTTTTGCAGACATATGCTCCCCTACCCTGTTTTTTACCGGTGGCGTCAACGCTGATCTCATTTTCCTTGTTCTTAACAATTCTTGTGAGTTCACGTTTCGGCTTCATTTCCTGGCATCCGAGACACATCCGCAAAGGCAGCTTTTTCTGCTTCAACCAAACCACCTCTACTCCTCATCGTCTTCAACATTGTATGCTGTGTCGATACTGAACATTTGTTGTTCGATTGCGGCTCTTAACTGGGTTTCACTCTTTATATCAATCTTCCAGCCGGTCAATTTGGCTGCAAGCCTGGCATTCTGGCCTTCCTTGCCTATAGCCAGCGACAGCTGGTAATCGGGTACCGTCACTCTTGCGGATCTTTCATCCTCGTTGATGTCCACCCTGACAACCTTCGCAGGACTCAGGCTGCTTGCAATATATTCTTCCGGATTGCTGCTCCATTTAATAATGTCTATTTTTTCACCGCGAAGTTCATCTACTATTGCCTGAACCCTTGTACCTTTCTGGCCGACACAGGCGCCTACGGGATCGACATTCTGATCTCTGGAAAATACAGCTATCTTTGTTCTTGAGCCTGGCTCTCTGGAAATGCTTTTGATTTCCACAGTACCGTCATGTATTTCCGGAACCTCCAGTTCAAAAAGCCGCTTCACCAGTCCCGGATGAGTCCTGGATACAATTATCTGGGGTCCTTTTGATGTCTTTTTTACTTCAACAATATAAGTTTTTATTCTGTCGTTAAACCTATATTCTTCATTGTTAGTCTGCTCAGAAGGTGTGATAATGGCCTCCGTTTTTCCCAGGTCGATTATAATGTTCTTACGCTCGCTTCTCTGGATAATACCCGTTACAATATCGCCTTCCTTATTATAGAACTCATCGAATATAATCCCTCTTTCCGCTTCGCGTATTCTCTGAACAACCACCTGCTTTGCAGTCTGGGCGGCAATTCTTCCAAATTTTCTGGGAGTTACCTCTATCTCTGCAACATCATCTTCCTCATATTTTTCATTCAGCTTCCTTGCCTCATCAATAGAAATATCTGCTATATCGCTTTCGGGTGTGGAAGTGACTCTTTTCAATGCAAATACCTTTACATCACCGGAAGCACGGTCAATACATATCTTTACATTCTGGGTGGAGCCGAAATTCCTCTTATATGCGGAAATCAGAGCAGCTTCAATAGCTTCAATAAGTACTCCCATTTCAATTCCTTTTTCTTTTTCCAGTTGTTCCAAAGCATGAATCAATTCTGCACTCATTTACTTCAACCTCCTGTTATTTTTCAAAAGGGTACGATCCGATATTGCAAAGAACAGAAATCAGATACCCCTGTCCCTAAAATTTCAAGACCTTTCTGACCATTGCCGTGTCAGCTCTTTCAAACATCAATTCTTCACCGTTTGTCTGTCTTATTGATATCTTATCTTCAATCAATCCTAAAAGCTTGCCTTCAAAAATCTTTTTACCGTTTAAAGACTGAAAAAGTTTAATCTCTATATCTTCTCCCTTAAAACGTTCAAAATCGCTTTCTTTCTTAAGCGGCCGCTCCAATCCGGGGGATGATACCTCAAGTATGTAGCTCTGTTTTATCGGGTCGGCTTCATCCAGCAGATCGCTCAGCTTTTCGCTTACAGCCTGGCAGTCGTCAATAGTGATTCCGCCCGGTTTGTCAATATAGGCCCTTAAATACCAGTTAGCGCCTTCCTTCAAAAATTCCACATCCACCAACTCAAATGAAAGCGTATCAACGATAGGCGTGACAAGCTCCGTCACAATATCCTCTATGCGCTTTTTTGCCATGCTACCTCTCCATTCTGC
>VEPD01000264.1 GCA_012027035.1 Ruminiclostridium sp.
CACTGATTACATAAAATAATGATTTGACAACCTAAATCGAAAGTTGTAATATAATATCTGATATTGCGATTTAGGGGGTCTTGAAATGCCGGATTCGGCAGTTTTATACATATTTTTTACCGGGCTGTTCATCTTTTTTACAGGCGCTATTATTTCCTTATTATTACATTCTGGTTTTAGAATAAGCACATTAATTTCATATACATCAGCTATAGTTGCTTCAGCTTGCGGAATATTCGTATCGTTATTAAAACTCTCAAACTTTCTGGATCATCCTGTCAGCTTTGAACTAACTACAAATATAGAATTTTTAAAATTAAGTTTTGTAATAGATAATCTCTCCGCTTTCTTTATACTCCTAATCTCATTTTTAACACTGGTGGTATCAATTTATTCATTTGGTTACGTAAAGCATTATGAAAACAAAAGGAATACTGCTTTGCTGGGAGCCCTGTATAATCTTTTTGCTGCTTCAATGCTGCTGGTTGTTACATCCGGACAGATTTTTCTGTTCCTGATATCATGGGAGATAATGTCGTTGGTATCATATTTTCTTGTGGTTTATGAAAACGATAATAAAGAAGTGCAAAAAGCAGGACTGATATATATAATAATGACACATATAGGGACGGCATTCATCACTGCAGGGTTTGTATTACTATATAAGTTTACAGGGCAAACTGTGATTAATATGATCGATCCCGCTTTGATACCTGATTCAACTAAGAGTATGGTATTCATTCTACTTTTTGTTGGTTTTGGTACCAAAGCAGGCATCATCCCATTGCATATATGGCTGCCATATGCTCATCCTGCTGCCCCCAGCAATGTTTCTGCCCTGATGTCCGGAGTCTTGATAAAGACAGCGATATATGGGATTGTTAGGTTTGTTTTAGAAACACTTTCACCGGAATTTCACTGGTGGGGTATAGTCATATTGGTCATTGGAGCCATATCAACAGTTCTCGGTGTGGCTTTTGCATTGATGGAGCATAACATAAAAAGACTCCTTGCGTACCACAGCATAGAGAATATAGGCATAATACTTATGGGCGTCGGGCTGTGCGTTATTGCAACAGCAAGCGGCAATTATACGCTTGCCGCATTGTCGCTTACAGCGGCGCTGTTTCACACTTTCAATCATTCGGTATTTAAAGGCTTGCTGTTTCTCGGCGCAGGATCCATACATTTTGCAACCGGTACAAAAGACATAGAAAAGCTTGGCGGATTAATTAAAAAAATGCCTTATACGGCAATATTTTTTTTGATAGCTTCTCTTTCAATCTGCGCAATTCCGCCGTTTAATGGTTTTGTTAGCGAATGGCTGACTTATCAGGCCATGTTCCTTGGAATAAATTCCGGCAGCACCATTTCAAATTTGATAATTCTGATTTCAGCCGCTTTATTGGCGCTTGCAGGAGCGCTTGCCGCTTATTGCTTTGTAAAAGTATTTGGGGTATCTTTTCTGGCTTTGCCCAGGACACAACATGCTGCGGATGCGGTTGAAGTAAACAGGCCGATGCTGGCCGGTATGGGCGTATTGACTACGGCATGTATATTCCTTGGAGTCCTGCCGTCATTTTTCGTAAAGCTTCTTGATGCTGTAAATCTGCAACTGTTTGATACCGCTATAACCGGTAATATAAGCAGTTTTTCAAGCTTCATATCTTATCCTTTGAAGGCAGGCGGCGCATCCATATTTCCTGCCGGACTGCTGCTGATTGCCCTGCTGCTTTTTTCAATACTTGCTTTTATAATCATTCTTACTACCTCAAAAACTAAAATCAGGAAATACGGTACATGGGACTGCGGATATAAAAACCCTGATTCGGGAATGCAATATTCAGCCACCGGGTTTTCAAAGCCTGCCAGAATAGTGTTCAGAAGCATATTCAGACCCCAAAGGGAATTGAAGGTGGAGGACGGGATTGGGCCCTATTTTGTTAAGGCTGCAAAATATAATGTTTCAACCCTTTCGGTTTTTGAAAAATATTTTTATAATCCACTGATTAAAAAAGTCATAAATTTTGCAAGAAAAGCAAGGTTTACCATACAGACCGGAAGTATTCATACTTACCTGCTTTATATATTTGTAACGATACTGCTGATGTTTGTCTATTATGCCGTCAGCTACAGATAGCAGGAATACGGGAGAGAACAGATGTTGAATCGGTTTATTGATTTGGTTTTACAAATTGTTCTGGTTTTGCTGGTTGCACCCCTGGTCAACGGCATCATCAGAAAAATAAAGTCGACAATTCAGCACCGGAAGGGCGCGCCTGTTTTACAGCTTTATTTTGATCTTATCAAGCTGTTTAAGAAAAATATGGTTATATCGCAGCATTCTTCATGGATATTCATAGCAGCGCCGTATATTTATTTTATCACAGTAATAACCGCTTTTATTTTTGTGCCGGTTGTACCGCAGCTTTTTTCTTTCGGGTTCATCGGGGATGCAATACTGGTGGTGTATTTACTTGCTCTGGGCAGATTTTTTCTTACACTTTCCGGGCTTGATACGGGCAGTACCTTCGGAGGGATGGGTTCAAGCCGTGAAATGATGATTTCTTCACTTATCGAGCCATCTCTCATTATAACGATATTTACCCTGGGATTAAGTTCTAAAGCCGGATCTACGGCATTCCAGGCCATTTATGAAGGCAATGCAAAACTTGGTATAGGTGTAATCAGCCCCATTTATCTGTTGCTTCTGGCTGCCATGTTCATTATTATAATTGCTGAAACAGCCCGGATCCCTGTGGATGACCCGTCAACACATCTGGAGCTCACTATGGTCCATGAGGCGATGATTCTCGAATATTCAGGAAGATACCTTGCCCTTATGGAGTATGGAGCGTCATTGAAGCAATTGATTTTAATAACTATTACCGCAAATGTTTTTTTACCCTTCGGCAATTCGGTTATTCCGGAATTGGGATTGGTGTTTCCTATTTTAATATATCTTGCGAAGGTTATTGTAATAACTGTAATAATCGCCATTATTGAAATAAATACGGTAAAGCTCAGGCTGTTCAGCGTGCCAAACCTGGCTGCGCTGGCATTCATACTTGCATTACTGGGCTTTATGTCCGGATTCGTTTTTGGGAGGTAGGACATGGATAAATTGGCTCCGCTTTTGAATATATTCTCCGTCGGCATATTGATTTCCACATTTTCCCTTGTAGCATCCAAAAGGATCATGTCATACATTAAGGCCTTCAGGATACAATCGCTAATTCTTGCTGCAGTGGCAGCGATTTTCAGTATATATTACCTGGTTGAGGAAAACAGGCTGGAAGGAATTTTTATAATATTCCTGCTTACTGTGGTATTTAAAGTCATTTACATACCGTCAATGCTGAAAAGGATATCGGTACGGGTCGAATACAAGGTTGAAAAAGATTTCTTCATCAATATTCCCATATCCATCATCATATGCTGCGGCTTGGTCATTCTGACCTGGTATGTAGTCTCAAAAATTCCGGAGTTGAACAACGGTTACAACGGCAGCTTCATGGTTCAATCAGTTTCCGTCATATTAATCGGCCTGTTTTTTATGATAAGCAGAAAAAAAGCGATAGGCCAGATAATCGGATTCCTTGTATTGGAAAACGGGACTTTTCTGACAGCAATACTTCTTACTTCGGGCATGCCGATGATAGTGGAATTCGGGATTTTCTTCGATCTGCTCACGGCAGTATTGATCATGGGTATTTTTGTCTTCAGGATTAACGAGACTTTTGAACATATTGATTTAAACAAACTAAGAAATCTGAGAGGTTGACGATGCTTTTTTTATTATTGATAG
The DNA here is from genome assembly GCA_012027035.1 of Ruminiclostridium sp. Taxonomy (GTDB): domain Bacteria; phylum Bacillota; class Clostridia; order Acetivibrionales; family DTU013; genus MnB-11. Next base: position 3,809 of record VEPD01000264.1, read on the forward strand.
TGCCGCTAACAACAAGTCTGCTTTTCTGGACTGTTAGAGAAAGCGTAAGGACGATTAACATAATAAATGCAACCGGATCTGCAATCTTGTTTGCAGTATCGCTTTTGAACCTGAAGGTGGTCCTGGAGCAGGGAAAAATAACTTCTGACTTTTTTGGAGGCATATTTTATATAGATTCCTTAAACGGCCTCATACTTTTTGCTACTACCCTGGTCAGCCTTCTTATATCAATATATTCAATCGGTTACATGAATGAGGAGTATAAAAGAAGTCTGGTCAATATTGCACGACTCAGGCTGTATTACTGCCTGCTTCATCTTTTCATATTCACAATGATACTTACCACCATTACCCAAAACATCGGAGTCATGTGGATATCCATTGAAGCAACAACGCTGGCGTCGGCATTTCTGGTAGGTTTCTACAATAACAGGAAATCCATAGAAGCAGCCTGGAAATATATAATAATCTGCTCGGTGGGAATTGCGTTTGCCCTTCTTGGCGTCATACTGCTGTATTATTCATCCGTAATCTCACTCGGTCAGACCGTTCAAGGCCTTAACTGGCAGTTTTTAAACGATAATGCAGGCAGTTTGCATTCAAGTATTTTGAAAATTGCATTTCTATTTATTCTCATAGGCTTTGGTACAAAAGTAGGACTGGCGCCTATGCATACATGGCTTCCGGATGCGCACAGCCAGGCGCCGTCTCCTGTAAGCGCACTGCTGTCCGGAGTTTTGCTCAACACTGCAATGTATGGAATAATACGGATAATGACCATTGTAAACAAAAATATGGGGAATTCGCAATTCACCGGCAGCCTGATGATAATTCTGGGACTGGTATCCATCGGAGCAGCGGCTGTTTTTATCCTGGTACAGCAGGATTTCAAACGGACGCTGGCTTATTCCAGTATTGAACACATGGGCATTATAGCCCTGGGAATAGGTATATCCTCGGCTCTAAGCATTTTTGCCGCATTATTCCATATAATAAATCACTCACTTACCAAGTCCATGCTGTTTGCCGCATCAGGAAACGTTTACCTTAAATATGATACAAAGAAAATAAGTAAAATCCAGGGGATATTAAAAGTAATGCCTGTAACCGGTACCGTATTTCTTCTTGGAATTTTTGCAATTACGGGCATGCCGCCCTTCAGCATTTTTACAAGCGAGCTGGGCATAACGATATCTGCATTCAAAGAAGGAAAATATCTTGCAGTCGGATTTCTTCTGGCTTTTCTTGTTTTAATATTTGCAGGATTTTCCTCGCAAATGCTGAGAATGTTTTTCGGAAAACCTCACAAGGATCATGGAATAGGGGAGATGAACCGTATAACGCCGGTTGTGCTCTTGATTTTACTGGCTATCATAACAGTTACCGGAATTTACCTGCCGTCATTCCTTGAGAAGCTGATAAAATCAGCCGGAGACATCATATTACTGGTGCATTAACGATACAACGGCAATTTTATCGGATAAATTACGTTAGAGGTGGAAAAATGACAGACAAATTAATAGATTTTTTACAAAACAATCTCTCTGCACAGATTTCACAGATTGAAGTAAACGGCTCTGAAATATATGCCGAGGTAGCGCCGGAATGCATTTTTGAAACCTGCTGCTTTATATATAAAAACATAGATTGCTCTCTTCTTTCGTTATTTGCCAATGATGAAAGGGCATTTGCCCAATGCTTCAGAGTTTATTATGCTTTTGCCGTCAATAAAGCGTCAACGGTTGTTATTTTCAGAACTAAAGTTGCCGATCCGTCAACAGGCTTGGCGTCCATAAGCGCCGAAATACCTGCTGCAGCTCTTGCAGAGCGCGAAATTACCGATATGTTCGGAATTGTTTTCAAGGGGCATCCTGACGCCCGCGAGCTTGTTATCCACGGCAACTGGCCGGAAGGTGAAGGTCTGCATCCCTTGAGAAAAGATTTTGACAAAAGCACAAAACCGGATTTCACAGACAGAAAGCAAAGCTTTCTCCACATTGAGGGAACAGGCGTATTTGAGATACCTGTAGGTCCCGTTCATGCCGGTATAATAGAACCCGGCCATTTCAGGTTCAGTGTGGCGGGTGAACCGATAATAAACCTGGAAGCAAAGCTCTATTTTGTCCATAAGGGGATAGAAAAGCTTGCGGAAAACCAGAGCTTTGAAAAGGTGCTTTTCCTTTCGGAAAGGATATCAGGCGATGAAACAGTTTCAAATTCACTTGCATATTGCCTTGCTCTGGAAAAACTGGCAGGCATGAATGAATTGCAGGAAAAAGTGAATTATACGCGGACTATCTTATGTGAACTTGAGAGGATATATAACCACATCGGAGATATTGCAGGGATATGTATTGACGTGGCATACAGCTTCGCCGCATATCAGATGAACCTGATGAGACGCTGGTGTATGATATTGAATGAGGAGATTACAGGCAGCAGGTACTTGCGAAGCTCCATCAAACCGGGCGGCGTCAGAAGGGATTTTATTAAGGGAAAAGAAAAGCATCTTCTTTCCGCGCTGAAAAAGCTTGAAACAGAGTTCAAGGAAACCATGGATATAATCAGATCAAACAGCCTGCTTATTGACAGGGTGGAAAACACCGGCGTATTAAAACATGATATTGCAGTTGATCTGAATGCAGTAGGTCCGGCGGGGCGTTCAGCGGGAATGGACAGGGATGTAAGACGTGATTTCCCTTATGCTGCCTATTCCGGCTTGAAATTCAATGTATCCCTGCATAATAACGGAGATGTGAACTGTAGAATGAATGTGAAAGCCGAGGAGCTTATGGAATCTATTTCCATAATCAGACAATGCGTCGATAATATGACTCAGCTTGAATTAAAAAATGAAGCCTTGCAGAAAATCAGTCCATATTGCTGTGGATTCGGAATTACGGAATCGCCAAGGGGAGAGAATTGCCACTGGCTGATGTCTGGTGAAAACAACACGGTATTCAGGTATAAAATCCGCACTCCGTCGTTTTATAACTGGCCTGTGTTGTGTCATGCCGTTAATGGCAACATCGTGCCTGATTTTCCGTTGATAAACAAAAGCTTTAACCTTTCCTATTCAGGGAATGACCTGTAATATTTAAATTGAAGTGAAGGAGGTATGACGATTTGCACAATATAATTAAAAAATATCTGCAGCATGGAATCGTTACGGTCGAATATCCCAAAAAGCCTGTAAATACTGAGTTTATTACCGGTAAGCCGGTTGTCGACGATAATATATGCACGAAATGCGGTGATTGTGTCGAAAGATGTCCGACATCCGCAATAAGCCTTAATAAAAAACTCGGGGGCATCGAGCCCCACTCGTTTTTTGGCGATTGCTCCGGCAATGCCACTAAAGAGAAAATAGGATTCAACATGGATGAGTGTATATTCTGCTCCCTTTGTGCAGATATTTGTCCGGTGCAGGCCATAAAAATGTCTCATGATTTTGAGCTCGCCAAAAAGAAAAGGGAGGAGCTTCGGACAAAGCCGCTTATTATCGAAGACAGAAAACTTCCGTCACAGGACTATGAATTATTGGGAAGTAATTTAAAAGAGAAAATAAACAGCTGTTTCGGACGGAGTCTTGGTATCAGGGAAGTTGACGCAGGATCCTGTAATGGCTGCGATAACGAAATCAGTGCTATGAACAGTCCATATAATGATCTTGAGCGTTTCGGCATGCATTTTGTCGCTTCTCCCCGGCATGCCGACATGCTGCTGGTTACCGGGCCCGCTGCAAGGAATATGGAGCTGGCACTGATTAAAACATATAATGCGGCTCCCGAACCAAAGCTTGTGGTGGCAGTTGGCGCCTGTGCCTGCAGCGGCGGTATATTCAAGGACAGTTATTCTACCAGGAACGGTATAGATTGCATTCTTCCCGTGGATGTATACATACCTGGTTGCCCCCCCAGACCTCAGGCTTTGATATATGGAATTCTGAAAGCTATTGAAAGTATTGGATAAATATAATATAATTAGGAAAAATGGCTTCATTTTTTACTAAAGGGGTGATTTTGTGGAAAAATACAATCTGGATGATAAAGGCGGCCTTTTTAAATTTATTGCAAAGAGCCCGGCTAAGATTGTAAAGCAAGGGGATAGCATTGAACTAAAGCATTTTGGCGTATTCAATCTAATCAAAGCAACTGCAGGTAATGTTACAGATACCTCCTTCCGAGTTCAGTCTACTGATAAAATCATAGACGCGAAAATTTCCACAGGCGACCATGTAATGCTCTATTATTCCTCCGGCGACAACTATATAATAACCGGTGAAGTAGGCGCCGTGAACAATCTTGACCCCATTGACCTGATAATCAAGGTTGAAAAGATTGAAAAGCTTAAGGATCTGATTAAAGAGAAAAAATATTGTGTAAGCCTGAATGCGGGCTTCAAGATATTGGGTGTGCCTGAAATTAAGCAGGCCGCCGTAAAGAATATCAGCTTCGGCGGAATAAAAGTAAACTGCAATGAAGATATAATGATGGAAGACATTGTTGAAGTCACAATGTATATGGACAAACTCAATAAAATGCCCTTTAAAGGCAGAATCGTACGCAAAAACAAGATAGGTGACAAATATGAATACGGCGTTGAATTTTCAGAAATGACGGAGACAAGCTATAAATTGCTAACAAGGCTGATTTACGATATAGAAAGCAGAGTTTGACGTGATACATAAAAGAGCCGGTTGATCGATTTTTTCAAAAAAGCTTTTATCTTCGTGTAGAAAAGTTGTCATTCTTATGTAAAAAGCTGTCATCCTGAACGAAGCGAAGGATCTAACAAGGATTCTCCCTCGTTCGGTATGACAGGAATAATTCCTTATGATACTCTGTTTTTTAGGTTCTTTCTTTTTTGTTTCTTTACTTTATAGATCACAGAAAATACTAAGCCGATAACTCTTACGACAATCAATAATATATTATAATTAACGCAAAATAAAGCATATGAAAAATGTTTTTATAACCGAGGTATTGAATGTGCAATGAAATATATCTTGACAACAGTGCGACAACAAAGCCTTACGACGAAGTAAATGATCTGGTATACGATATAAACAAAAACTTCTACGCAAACCCATCGTCCCTTCATTCGAAAGGAATTGAAGCCGAAAGAAAAATCAACTCCGCCAGGGAAATCATAGCAAAGAACCTTGGCGCCGAGCCCAAGCAAATTATCTTCACCTCCGGAGGTACGGAATCAAATAATCTTGCCATCAGAGGTTATCTGGATGCTAATCAAAGAAGAGGAAAGCACGTCATTGCGACAAAAATTGAACACCCTTCCGTACTTGAAGTCTGCAGGCATCTTGAAAGCACGGGGTATAGAGTGGACTACCTTAGCGTAAGCCATGCCGGTTTAATAGATACGGATGAATTGAAATCAAAAATAACAGCGGAAACCACACTTATCAGTATAATTATGGTTAATAATGAAACCGGCTCAATACAGCCTGTGGAAGAAGCAGTGAAAATAAAGAATGCTGTGAATCCCGATGCTGTAATTCATTCCGATGCAGTGCAGGCCTTTGGAAAACTTCATTTGACTCCTGTGAAGTCGGGCATAGATCTATTGTCGGTAAGTTCGCACAAAATTCACGGCCCCAAGGGTATAGGAGCTCTTTATATATCGGATAAAACACGTCTGAAACCGGTTGTTTACGGAGGCGGGCAGGAATCAACGCTGCGCTCGGGCACGGAAAACGTTTCGGGTATATGCGGTTTTGGACTTGCTGCTGAAATAACCTGCGGCAATATGGACAGCAATGGAAAGAAGGTTACCGGTCTTAAAAGGTTCTTCCTTGAAAAGCTGGTTTCCTGTGATTTTAAGTTCAAAGTGATATCCAATGAGAAGGCTTCGCCATATATTCTTAATATATCCTTTGAAAATTTAAAATCAGAAGTGCTGCTGCATCATCTTGAAGCAAGAAATATATTCGTTTCCACAGGCTCTGCCTGTTCTTCAAGGAAGAAAAAACAGAGCCATGTTTTGCAATCCATGGGGCTTCCATCGTCAATTGTAGAGGGCGCTTTGAGATTCAGCTTTTCCGCATGGAATACTGAGGAAGAGATAGTTGAAACTATCCTGGCATTACAGGAAATAGTGCCCCAAATACAATTCGGACGTAATAAGCAAAGGTGAAATAGCAGAGAATAAGTAAAGCAGGAATATTCGTCATGTACAAAGTACTATAAATAAAGCTTCGTTAATTTATTGGCGATTGATAGATTAGGGACACGGAGGAATTTATGAAAAAAGTCATTCTGGTAAGATATGGCGAGATTATATTGAAAGGCCTGAACAGGCCGGTATTTGAAGATAAACTCATGAACAATATCAGAAAATCGCTCTATGGGCTGGGAAAGGTCAATATAATACGTTCTCAGGCCAGGATATATATAGAACCTGCCGAGGAAAATTATGATTTTGACGCGGCTTTGAAAAAGCTTGTAAAAGTATTTGGCATTGTTTCAGTGAGCCCGGCTTCAAAAATCAATTCTGATTTTGAAGAGATAAAGCAGAACTCTCTTGAAATGGTTAAACGGCTGCTGGATGAAGTCTTTGTTGGAGAGGTGTGTCAAAGCCCGGAGTCTTTCAAAAGGGGACATTCCTCACCGCCTGGAACTTGGGTAGGGGAGGTGTGTCAAAGACAAGACTCTTTCAAAAGGGGACATTCCTCACCGCTTGGAACGTGGGTAGGGGAGGTGTGTCCCCTCACATTTAAGGTAGAAACAAAAAGAGGCGACAAAAGATTCCCGTTACAGTCTCCTGAAATCAATGCACAGCTTGGTGAATACATCCTTGATAATATTCCCGGACTAAAAGTCGACGTCCATAACCCTTCCTTCACTCTTTACGTAGAGGTCAGGGAAAGTACATATATCTACTCGGTCATAATACCCTCGAACGGAGGATTACCCGTAGGTACTAACGGTAAGGCCATTCTGCTGCTCTCAGGCGGAATTGACAGCCCTGTTGCAGGCTGGATGATGGCAAAAAGGGGAGTTGAAATTGAAGCAGTCCATTTCTACAGCTATCCCTATACAAGTGAACGGGCAAAGGACAAAGTTATTGAGCTTGGTAAGATACTGGCAAGATATTGTAACAGAATCAACCTCCACATTGTTCCCTTCACTGAAATCCAACTGGAAATAAACGAAAAATGCCCTCAGGACCAAATTACGATTGTTATGAGAAGGGCTATGATGGTTATTTCAGAGATGATCGCTGTGAAAACCGGAGCACAGGCCTTAATCACCGGTGAAAGCATGGGGCAGGTTGCAAGCCAGACAATCCAGAGTCTGGCAGTAACAAATGCTGCAGTTAAAATGCCTGTTTTCAGGCCTCTAATAGGCATGGACAAAAACGAAGTGATAGAAATCGCGAGAAAAATTGATACCTTCGAAACGTCCATTCTGCCTTATGAGGACTGCTGTACCGTATTTGTTGCAAAACATCCCAAAACGAGGCCAAGGCTTGAAGAAATAGAAAAGCATGAAGCAGGCCTGCAGCTAACCGGGCTCATTGAAAAGGCCGTCGATAATACGGAAGTCATTCAGCTTTATTAAATCAAATTTCGGAGGCATTAGAGTTAAAAGCGGTAAAAAGTGAATTTTTCGGTATAGGATGTAATATAAAAGCGCTAAACACCAATAATATATAGTATGTCCCATATGTACTACAGTAAAAGCTTCATAAAGGGGATTATTCGGTAGTTTTCACTGTAGTATATGAAAGAAATTCGAAATAATTTGGAGAGATGTTGAGGATATATTATAGTGTTTTATTCTGTTAATTCAGCCGGAAAAGCAAAGACCATTGTTATTATAATAACATCTGTAATAATATTTACTGTATTCCTGATGTTTAATCTATCAGGCGACAGCAATAAATTCCGGAAGGGTGTTAAAGTTGAAGGAGTCGATGTCTCAGGACTTGATATGGCGGAAGCAAAAGATATTGTGACAGAATCATTAAACAATAAATACGGCAAAAGCGCCTTTTCTCTTAATAACGGTGAAAAAACCTATAGCTATGCGATAAATGAAATATCATACCAATTCCTCGTTAATGAGGCATTAATAAAAGCGTTTCATCAGGGAAGGACAGGCAACATTTTTAAGAAGACACTGGATGTATTGTCATTATATTTTAATGGTACCAATTTAGAAATAAGAAATGATTTTGATAAAAATAAATTAATGACAATACTCGAAAAAATAAAAAAAGACACCGAAAGAGAGCCGATAAATGCTTCAATCAATTACAAGAACGGTAATATCGGGATTTTTGAAGATACTGCGGGAAGATCAATGGATATTGACATAAATAAAGAATTGGTGGAGAATTATTTAGAGAAAAGAGATTTTAAAGATATTCCCCTCAGGGTGGAGAATATTAAGCCCGATATTACATATGCGGAAATCAAAGATATTAATGCTGTAGTATCTGATTTTCATACTGATTTCAGTTTGAGTGACCAAAATAGAAGCCATAACATCAGATTGGCCAGCAGTAAATTGGATGGCATTATATTGAAACCGGATGAATCATTCTCAATGAATGAAACACTTGGACCCAGGACGGCTAAAAACGGGTACAGGGAAGCTCCGGTTATATTCAAAAATGAGTTGATACCAGGCACTGGCGGTGGTATATGCCAGGTAACCACCACCTTATATAATACGGTTTTGAAAGCGAAGCTTGACGTTTTGGAAAGATCGCCGCATTCCATGCCCCTTGCGTATGTTCAGCCCGGGCAGGATGCAACAATTGCTGATGGAGTAATAGATTTCAGATTCAGGAAC
>VEPD01000476.1 GCA_012027035.1 Ruminiclostridium sp.
CTTCCAAATCTGGCAAGCGCCTCTTATGTCTCTTCAGGATTCTTGGAAGTAATTCTCTGGTTACTTCTGACTTTGCCCAGCGCTGAAAGGAATTTTTCACTGTTTATGCCATGCCGTTTGAAAATCCCATCGGAAGGAGTGTTTCTTTCTTTAAGCAGCGCAAGATACAAGTGCTCGCCACTCACATATTCGTCTTTGAATTTTTTCGCTTCATCCTCGGCATGCATGATAATCTCATTCAGCCTTCTGGAAGCATAAAGGCTTGATGCGCCCGCGCCGTATACTGCCGGTATCTTTTCCAGTTCAATTTGAAGATCCCTCACAACAAGCTCAGGATTTCCACCCATAAAAGTTATGAGTTTAGGAATCAAGCCATCCTCCTGTACAAGCAGCGCCATATGCAGGTGCTCACCCTCCACCTGCTGGTGATTCATCCTCAAGGCTGTCTCCTGCGCTGCCCCTACAGCTTCCTGTGCTTTTTCCGTCAATTTGTCGAAGTTCATCAATGCTTCACTCCTTTCTTATCTGTTTTACCAATGGAGAGTTGCCTCAATTTTTCATAAAGCTCATTCTGTTCCTTATTCAATACAAGCGGGTTCATTATTTTTATTCTTATATACAAATCCCCTCTGGTATCCTGTCTGTCTTTATAGCCTCTGCCTGCCACCCTGATCCTATTGTCCGTCTGAATTCCTGCAGGTACCTTGACAGCTATTTTACCGTCAATTGTAGTGAATTGCACTTCAGCGCCCAGGGCGGCTTCCCATGGATGTAACTCCAATGTGGCCAATAGGTTCATTCCGTCAATATCGAATCCGGCGCCTGCCTTAAAACTCACCTTCAGATACAGGTCGCCGCTTCTGCCGCCATTGATGCCCGGACTGCCCTGGCCGGCCAGCTTGATCCTCTCACCCTGCTTTATCCCCGGTGGAATTTTAAAGGTTATTGTCCTCTCACCGGTTTCAGTCCTGAGGCTTATTTTCTTTTCTATCCCCGAGAAGCCTTCCGCCGGTGTAATTTCAATTCCTGCCTCACTGTCTTCACCATTAATGGCGTAATTTTGCGAAAATCGACCGCTTCTGCCGGTTGTTCTCCCGAACAGGTCATTGGTATCAAAAGCTCCGCCGCCGAAAAACATATTGAAAAAATCGCTGAAATCATTATTGCCACCAGACCTGTACTCATACCTGACATTATTGCCGAAACCATACTGGGACGGATCAAAGTTGTATCCGTTGCTGAACTGCTTGTCGGTTCCAAATTGGTCGTATTTTTTCCTTTTCCCCTCGTCGCCCAGTACTTCATATGCTTCGTTAGCTTCCTTAAATTTGTCTTCGGCTTTTTTATCACCGGGATGAGCATCGGGATGATACTTTTTTGCCATCCTTCTGTATGCTTTTTTAATCTCATCCTGGCCGGCTTTTTTATCCACGCCCAATATCTCATAATAATCCTTGTATTGCATTGCAAACCACCTCTTATTTCTATTACCCCGGTTCGGCTTCGAAATAACACATTAATATTCTATGAAAATACAAATAGTCTTAACCAATCAAATTAGTTGGCTGACTTTGACTTTCTTTGACTTTATGTCTAAATTATACTCTATTTATGGAAAAAATCAAGAGAATAAATTGTATTATGTTTGTTGCTTATCAAGCACCTGGCTCTATTTTTAGCTCTGCAAAGCACGTCCTGTAAAATCCCCTGTCCCGTGTAATCAGTTTGTCTGATTTGGCAAGAGCATGACCTGCTATCACGGTGCCGTTCATAAATTTTACTGACCTGCAGGGGGTATTTTCAACACCTGGCCTATCTGGATTTTATCGGGATTAGTAATATTGTTTGCCTTCATTATAAGCGTGTATTTTCCCTCTTCTCCATAAAACTGCTTGCTGATTTTCATAAGGTTATCTCCGGACTTTACCGTGTAAGTGGTATTTTTGTCAATTACAATATCTCCTTTATTATCATCAGGAGTAGTCACATCAACCGACGTACTGCTTTCCGTTTCTTCTGCCACAGTGGAATCCGTAGGTATTGTATCGTCGGCAGTTGAATCGCCTGGCTCCGCCGAGGGTTGGGTAGTATTCTGCGACAGTGCTTCCTTATCCTTGTTGGGATTCCTGAAGTTAATCCAAAAAGTAAATGCACCGAAAATAATCGCCGCAATAACAGCTACAAGAATAAAAGTTGATACCAGCCTGGCAATATCCATACGCTTCTTTTTCACAATCCGCGAATATCTGGCCGGAACAGAATGGGTCCTTCCGGGCGAAGCATTTCCGGCAGTATTTACAGATACCGCCGCTTCTTCTGCCCGTTCTATCCTTATAACCATTGCTGTTACATTATCTTCACACCCATTTTCCATAGCTTCCCTCACAAGCCGGTCTGCCGCGGCATCCGGCTCATTGGTTTCAGAAAGTATTTCAAAAACGGTATCTTCACTTAAAGCATCAATTAAGCTGTTGCTGCAAAGAAGATACCCGTTCCCTTCCTTAACCGGGAAAACATCGGATTTTTTAACCTGAAGATTGCCATTCAAGCCGGAATTTTTCTGTTGGCCCGAAAGTATTTCTGCCTGTTCATTATTGATAATACCCATTTTAAGAAGTCTTTCGGTTTTTCTGTTGTCATTTATCATTGGTTTGATAATATCGGCTTCCAGCTTGTATACCCTGCAATTTCCAAGATTTACAGCAGCCAGATTGCCGCCAAATATAATCAAGCCTGTAAATGCAGTATTACGGGGAATATCGGCTTCTTCACCAAGGGACATACTGTATATAAGGTTATTGGACTGTTGAACGCTCTCCACCAATTCATCCAGCTTAACCTGAATATCCTTGGCACTGTTTGCCGCTTTTTTGTGAAATTTTCTCAATTCATCGATAATAGAGATCCTTGAGCCTGCTTCCATATCTGTGTCCATGCCGTCAGAAATAGCGAATATGAACAGATTGCCGCTGGCTTCCATAGAAATTTGTGAATTATCAATCAGATGCGATTGCAGAAATTTACCGTTTGAATATATCCTGTTCCCGTTTACCACCCGGTCCGAACCAATATGGGTAACGGTGGAGCAGCTAACTATTGTAGTTTTTTCCATATGTACCCCCTTATCATTTGTAATAGTGATATGTTGACCGTTAAAAGGCTATGCGGTTAATAATATAATACCATAAATGCCATATATATTCAACAGACGTAATTCATTGCTATCAGGTTCCAATCAGAATTTTTTATGGATACCAAGACTTTGTATGAATATTTTGCCTCTTCTATTTACCAACTCAACAGATATATCATCATAGAAACCACCAAAGAGGCAAAAGTTATCATAAGGTTCCGACGGTACCAGCCTGCCTTTGGATAGATTCCGACGGAGCACCGGTCTGATGTGTTTGCCGGCATACTTTTTAAATCCACCCAGGCTGCAGTCGTCCAAACCGTCCAAGCCCATGAAGGCCGGCATTAATACCATTTCATATGCCTTTTTGTAATCCTGCCTCCATAAATACTCAAGAAACAAGACAGCGCTATTATAGCTCAGATATGGCATACGGACTTCATGTACGCTTTCTGCATAAGAATTCCCGTCCCATTTATAGAAGCAGCTTTTTCGCATATGATAGCCAGCCTCTTCCAGGGCAAGTATTTCTTTCCCTTCCATTATCCCGCTATCGATAATTATCTCAAACACACCATCATTATCAATGTCTGCAACATCCATACTGCCGAGGTAACAGGGCTCTTCGCTTTTCCATGCCGATACGGGCCCACCGTTTTTCCAATCATAAACACTTACAGAAATGTAATGTCCGTTGTCTGCAGACAATGAAAGCACCAACTCCGGGAGCCCATCATTATCCGTATCCGCAGCAACTGCATTGTCAAATATACCGGAATGGGCGTCCATCCTGCCAGGCTCAGGCAATAGCACAATATGCCTTAATTCCGCGCCTTCAGATTTCAGCCATACAACTGACGTCTCGGGTGGAAAGGGTATCAATTCGGTATAGGCGACAAGTGCTTCTTCCAATCCATCTCCGTCAAAATCCTCTTTTAAGACAATATCGATTATTGCCTTTGAAGGTATAAGCTTTTCTAAATATCCGGTCATGCCGGGTTTGCTTTTCTTTTTATTCTTGTTTGTTTCAACCGGAAAAGGTTCATCCGGCCCCTTTTCATTGCTCATCGACAGCTGCTCCCAATCCATCGGTACTACAACGAAGGTTTTCAAATTATCCTTACAGAAATAATGTGTTAAGGCGTTTGCGATTAATTCTGTAAGGCGCATAAATGCCGATTCATTAATGTAACCTTCGTCGTAGTATAGGCATGATATTTCGTAACATCCAATTACATTATATTCATGCGTGAAGCATACTGCCCCTAAGTTGGTAAAATATAAAAAGCTATTGCATTTATTGCTTGTTAATTAAGCAAACAATAAATTTCATAAATCTCTTCGGCATCAACGGCAGGAAAAAACCTTATCAGATTCTCAATTGATATCTTGAGCAAAAAATGAGTTATCCTGCAGGTTTTACCTTCTGCATCCGAAAGGCAGTAAATAGTAATAAAGCCCTTTTTGATCATCACCTGGCATAGGGATCCGTCATTTAACATGAATTTTTTGGAAGCTCCCCTGAAGCCTCCATCGATCCACATCCTATTCCAGCCTCTAAAAATAATTCTCGTAGATTTTTTCCCTGACAGAGCCTTAAAGTTGAATATCACCATCTGTCAATATTTCGTGCAATTTCAGCGATAGAGATGCCCTCATGTCCCACAAGCTCGGCCAGGGGTACTTGAAGGCCTGCTGCAAGTTTATCCAGAACTATAATTGAAGGATTAACCTTTCTTCCATTTTCAAGTTCGTTTATATATGCCTGTGATAATCCGCATCTGGCAGAAAGCTGTTGCTGTGTCATTCTTTGTTTCAATCGGGCAGCTCTGATTTTGTTCATATCACATCCTCCTTACTAAATATATTATACAACATTATGCTGTTTTTCAATACCCAATAGTAACCATATGTTACATATAGAAGTTTTTTCCTTCAATTTGCTCCGTTTTTCTTAATTTAGCTTGAAAAATATAGCAATTGAAAATATAATGAATTATAGCTGACAGCGATAAAGACAGTAAAGGTGAGTGCAATATGTATTTAGGCTATAATATGGAAAAACTTAGAAAAGCAAAGAGGCTGACAACAGTACAGCTGGCAGCGATGACAGGTGTAAGGCCGCAATTCATCAGTCAGATTGAAAACGGGAAACGGACGCCCAGTCTGAAAATCCTGCGGAAAATTTCAGAAGCGCTTGATACTACTGCCTCAGAGCTTCTTGGAGAAGTCACCATCTATTTTTCTGAAGATATGAAACGGCTTGTTGACGCTGCAGACGGTTTAAACAGCCATCAGGTGGATGCAGTCATTAGTGTTGTCAGGGAAATCAACAGCAAATACAAGGGGAAAAATGAGGCACCATAAAATGTATTTTTGGAAGTTGCAGGCATGGTAGGTTGCATTCATGTAATAAGAGCTTTGACTTTTTCATAAAATAATATATATAATATCCATATCATAAAAAATTGTTTGGAAGTGAGCCATTATGACTTTCGGACTTGAGGACAAACCCCTTGAACTATTTTCAACCCCTCACATTGCAGCAATTGTCCTAACTCTTGTATTTTGCGCCGTATTGGTCCTTTACAGAAAAATGCTGCAGAATGAAACCGCCGGTCACTGCTTCTCTATTATACTTGCTGTTATAATATCAGCCCAGCAAATACTTTTATATATATGGTATGCTTATTCCGGAGAGTGGTCATTATCCTGGACGCTTCCGTTACAATTGTGTGATGTGTCCATATTTCTTTCAGTACTTGTATTAACAACCAAAAACAAATACCTTTCGGAGCTTCTGTACTTCTGGGGTCTGGGGGGCGCTACCCAGGCAATACTCACCCCTGATCTGGGAACCCATACCTTCCCTCATTTTGTGTTTTATCAGTTTTTCCTTGGACACGGACTTATTGTGTTAACCTGTCTTTTTATAATATTGGTCAACAGGTTCAGGCCCACTTTTAAATCTGTCATACGGACTTTTGTCATTACGAATCTTTATGCCGCCGTCATAATACCTGTCAATGCTTTAACCGGAGGCAACTACCTGTTTCTCCGATCCAAGCCGCAGAGCGGCTCCATAATGGAATTGCTGGGTCCATGGCCATGGTACATATTGTCGTTGGAAGCAGTGGCAGCCGTTATATTTTTGCTTTTGTACCTGCCCTTTGCCTTTAGTGGCGCCGGTGGAAAATCCGCTTCCATCTCAGCTTGAATTCAGGGCTTGTCTGGCAATATCTGTACCAAGCATTCTGGCTGATTTTCCGTTCGGCTTCGTTGCTGTCGACTTAGATACACAAAGTATCTGCGTCTCCATCGCCTTGCCGAACGAAAAATCATCACAGAATCAGATGGCACATTTATTACCAGACAAGCCCTTTGTCATTTTACTGTTCTAAGCTCGTAAAACACAAGATATCTATGTCCGATAGGTTTATTACCGATGTCGGTATTAAAGGCAAAACTCCATTCTGCAAGCACTGAGCTTCCTTCACTCAAATCATCCCTGAATTTCCCCTTGATTACAGCTGCATGCCTTCTGATTTCACAAATCTCATCCGGGCTGAGAAACGAGCGGTCACCGTGGTATTCGGATATTTCGTTTTCATTTGTTGATGAAATGACTATAGTAACATTCTTTCTGCCACAGGTAACCAGATTCCACAGGTCCTTATCCACTGCTTCAATAACAATCCTACTGTTATTGATGTCCATGACGCCGCTTTTCTCCGCTATAAAATACGGATAATAAAGAATAAGCCCTCTTCCCGAATACATGTCAAGCAACTCCCTGCCTTTACGGCTTGCTTCATCGGAATTTGCGCCTATTAATCTGGGAAGGTTCAAATCACTGCTGTCTTCAACAGCGACACGGACTGTCCACAGCAGCTTTTCATCCAGTTTTGTCTCCGGCGTGAATTGTTTCCATGGTACGGCGGGCAAACTCAAAGTTTTCAGTTGGTAGAATCCAAGATATTTATTCACACTTTATACCTCATAATGAGTGGTCAATATTCATAAAAATAATCAAACATCATTCCTGCATCCAGTCCGGCTACCTTGCTGCTGCGATATTTTTCATAAAGCTGCCTGTGGCCTTCCCTCAGGTTATGAGAGGTTATCCCGTGCTTCATGGATAGATATGCTTCCATATAGGCTGCAAATTTATCACAAAACTCGATGATTTGACCATCGACAGGAGTAAAGACATCTTCATTAAACCTGGAATTTATTTCATCCGAGCTTACAATTTCCAGGCCGTTGTTTGTCTTAACCTTGCTTTTAAACTCGTTTTCAGTGAAATACCTTATTTCATCCTGCCAGCTGCAAGGCAGCAGGGGATAAAGCGCTTCCTCCATTTGCCTGTCTTCTATCTCCTTAATCAATTCGCCCAACCCTTCTATGGAATTTTTTACAGGCGAAATAATGTCCCTTGTAAGCACTTCCGGCATATCATGGAACAAGCCGGCAAAGAAATCATTGTATTTCCTTTTATCACAGGCATTGACCTGGAGGGACATCATATAGGATAAAACAGCTACAATCAGCATATGGCCGGCGACTGAGGTTTCAGGTACCCTGGGGGTCTGAGCCCATCTTTGCTGAAATCTGAGCTGGCCTACAAGATTCAGAAAATCCTTTGAATTCTTATTCAGCAAAAACTTTTGTACGCCCAAAATATCATAATGTTCCTCTATCTGGCTATCTATCATTTTTTTTGTTTCTTCCAGACGGTAGAAATTACTGCTGAGCCTATAGACAATATCGAATACCCAATTGGTGGCAAGGAAATGTGACGCCTTCAGAATCCTCTTTTCATGGCTGGAGTAACCGGTCTCGAAGAAATACTGCCCGATCCTGTTCCTCAGACCAGCTTCTATTTCATAGACTCCTTTGTCTTTAAGCAAATCAAGAACAAGCCTGTTTATCTGATCCCCCTGCTTTTCCATAAGCTTGTGGAATATCGGCGGCTTTATGTCAGTCAGCAAAATACGGTGAAAGAACTCAAAAATCGCTCCTTCTATCAGGTTTGTCCAATTTACCGGTTTGCCTTCATCTTCTTCAAACCTGCCGATCACATAGGCGAAGAAAAACTTGTGTGCTTGCTTGTCAAGCTCAGTGAAGCCTTTATGAGGCCTTATGTGGTCATTCCATCTCTGCATGCTGGCAGCATCATATATAAACCGCAAGAAATTTTCTCTTAACAAATTTTTATACCTCCTGATTAAAGTAGACAGGAAATCTTCGGGATGTTGATAATTCCCTCTGCTTGCACAAATGCTACCAATATATTATCATATGTAAAAATACTGCACAATGAATATAAGGGCCTGGGGTGCAATTTTAAAATTTATAACATATAACCACTATTGCATATTATCTTTCTATTGTTTAACATGGGTATATGTCAGGCTTTTACATATTATTACTTATATGATACAAAATAATTAATCGCATCCAAGAACTTGTCTGGTAATAAATGTGCCTCAAACAAAATTCGCCATTTTCCGTATACTATTAATAGGGTATAATATTCAATAAAATAACTTGCTTCCGGGGTGAAGGTTTTGAAAAGAAACAACCGATACATAGCTTCCATTATTTTATTTCTGGTCACAGCCGGCTTTTTCATAAGCGGTATTTTCAGCCATACCTTTGCCGGAAGATTGCTGTCTGCTCTGTTTGGAGCGTCGATGATAGGCGGAATAGCGGACTGGTTCGGGATAACGGCACTTTTTCGGAAGCCCCTGGGAATACCTTTCAGGACGGAAATAATCCCCAGGAACCGTCAGAAATTATATGATTCACTGGTATATATGGTGGAAAAAGAGCTGCTTACCAAGGAAGCCCTGAAAAGTAAGCTTGACAGGTTCGACATATCTGAAAAGCTCATTCATTATCTGGAAGACCAGGGTGGAAAACATGATCTTGCCGTACTTGTAAATAAAATTGTCACCGATATGCTTGACAGGGTAGACCCCAACCAGGCCGGCACATTCCTGGAGAAGCTGATCAATGATAATTCATCCGGACTGGACTTTTTCAAGCTTTTTCAGACAGCGGCAGAATGGCTGTCCAAAAATGCCACCGATGAAAAAGTAATTCCCATGGCTGTGGACAAAGTAAAGGATTTTATATTGTTCCCGGGTTTTGGAACGCTTGTCTACAGAATCATCCAAGACATATTTGATAAATTGGAAAGCAATGCGGAAAAGGAAACAGCCGGTAAAAGACTGTTCTTCAAGTTTGTACTTACCCTTGCCGATTTTTCCGATATGTCGCCGTCCAAGCTTTCGTCAAGGCTTTTAACAGAAGCGCTGGAATATTTCAACAGTCTGAAGGATCCTCAAAGCGATCAAAGGAAGGGTTTCGAAAAATGGCTTGAAAGAAATGTAGCGGAATTCCGCTCCAATCCCGCATTACAGGAAAATGTCAGACAAAAAAGCATAGACCTCCTGAAGAAAGTAAGCTTGAGCTCAGTTTTCACAAGCCACGTCTATCCCTATTTTAAAGGAGAAGACCAGTTTCTGAAGCTGCAGTCCTTTATTGAAGGGCTGGTGGAAAAGCTGGCGTCCGATTTCAAGCAAAATCCTTCGGATCAGGCCGTTCTGGATGCTTATATTAAAAATGCCCTTATACAGCTGATTGAAGAAAATCACGAGGTCATAGGCCGGATGGTCAGAAGCAAGCTGGACAAGTTTTCTACCGGAATGCTGGTGGAGATGATTGAGGAAAAGGCGGGAAACGACCTGCAAATCATAAGGATAAACGGATCGGTTGTGGGAGGTCTCACCGGTCTGGTTATTTTTCTTCTGACATACTGGATCACATGATATGGAGGATGGAATGCAAAACAGAAGCAAGGCAAATATACTGCTTTCAAGCGTACTCATATTGTTTGCCGTAACAACTGCTCTGAGATTTATATATAAAGACAGCTTTATTGCCGGACTGCTGGCATTTACTGCTGAAGCAGCGCTCGTAGGCGGTATTGCAGACTGGTTCGCCGTGACGGCTCTTTTCAGTAAGCCGCTGGGCTTTTCGTGGCATACGGCTATAGTTCCCAATAACCGGGAAAGAATCATAGAAAAGATCACCTATATGGTAGGTGATGAGCTGCTGGGCGTGGATTCCATCAAAAACAAACTTTCCGGTCTTAATATGACGGGCGCTTTGCTGGACAGGCTTTTAGGAAGTATGGACAGATCATCCCTTGAAAACCATGTCCAAAATCTTGTAACTGACAATATGAAACTCCTCGACAGGACTAAAATTACCGAAGATATCAATGCGCTGATTAAAGAGAACCTGAAGAAGGAAAATGTTTCCGATGAAATCAGAAAGCTCCTGTTGAAAGCCTTTAGCGAAGGAAGGCACGGCAGCTGGCTCATGCTTCTGCTTGGAAAGGCGGTTGAAATTGCCCGTAAACCCGCTTCAAGGGAGAAAATATATAAAATATTGAAGGAACAGGAAAAGTACAGACAGGAAACTACAGGCGCCGGCGCTTTTTTTGTAAAAACGCTGTTGAACATGTCCCACGGCAGCAAGCATACCAATCTGTTTGCTATATCCGGTTTATTGCAGCAGGAGCTGGTTGATTTGCTGGAACAGCTAAAGAACCCGGAACACCCGGTATTTAAGAAATTGATGTCAAATTCCGGAGGGCTTATAATCGAATTGAATGAGGCAGATATCCTACCTCAAACGATACAGAACTGGAAAAACGGAATTCTTGAAAGATTGGACCTGCTGGAAGCCCTTGAACTTATGATATCAACGGTCGTTGGATCCCAGATCTACAGGGGGGAAGCTGTGGCCTGGATAGCCGGCCATCTTGACAAGTACAGGAATGACCTGAGTCAGGATGATGAAATGCGTGCGTGGATAGATAACATATTAAAGGAGATGCTGGAGAAAATCATCCGGAGTGAGCACTACCTCATAGGAGAGATTGTGAAAGAAACTCTGGAGGCCTTTACAAACGAACGTCTGAATCAATTCATTGAGGAAAAGGTAGGAGACGACCTTCAGTGGATCCGCATCAACGGGTCAATAGTAGGCGCCTCCGCCGGTATGCTGATATATCTGTTCACCAACCTTGTTTACAGTCCATATGTTGTTCCGGTGATACAAAGGCTGCTGGGGATAGGATATTAATTAAACGCCAGCCAGAAGCTTCCGTCCGTCCTGATTATATCCATAATCTCGGTGAAGGGGATGGTAAATGTAGGAAATCCGGCAGCATAAGGCGCAATTTCATACGGCTCAAAATAAAGGTTCAATGCGTCCTTTGTAATGAAGAACGGCTGATCCGCCGTTATTCCTTTATAGCTGTCCGGCCAGACGCCCATTTCTTCGCCGTGCTCCTTTATCTGAGCCGCCACAATGTCACTCAGCACCTTTACATAGTTGCTTCCGCTTTTGAATAAATCCTTAAGCTCATAGAACCTGCCGCTGACGACGTTTATATGTGCATATTCCATAGTGGGCATTCCGTGTGCGGCTCCGAAAGGATAGTTATATGCGGTGAGTTCCAGAACAAGCAGCTTTTCCTTGTTGAATCCGATATTGAAATCTCCGCTATAGGAATAGTCAAGCTCCATCTCAGGAGTTATTCCATTTTTGATTGACATATTCTTAAGCTTCGTATTCACTTCATTCTGAACAACCGGATCAGTAATCCCGCTTAACTTCGGATAGTATACCAGGTAATTCCTGTTAGGTTTATATTTCACTTCAAAAACAGTTACTCCGATTTTCAGCTTTGCAAATTCGGAAGGCTTATATACTATCTCCCCTTCCCTGTCTATATAGTAGAGTCTCCTGTCTACATCCACCTTTATGATGCCATCCAGAAGCGACAAGGTTCCTGCCCCTTTCACGGAAGGAAGATTCTCCACTTTTAAGCCGGTCCTGTCAATAAAAAAGGTATCTGTGTTATTAAATGCAGAAGCAATACCATTTTTGTATTCACTCACGCCATAATAGATAAAATCTGTCAACGGCGCCCCATCAGCCCCTGCTATGGCATATTTGGAGCCGAAGTAGGAATACTCTTTGTTTATCGGAATCCCGAGGGCAAGCATGCCCTCTCCAAGGATAAGAATGTCATTATATTCAGGCTGTACAATGAATTTGCCTTTTTTGTCGATGAGGCCATACTTATTGACAATTGGGTCCTGTGACATATTAACGACAGCGGTACCGTCCTTGAAATCCTGAGCCATGGTAAATTGCGGCTTTATGACGATCCCTCCGTTTTTGTCGATATAGCCGTATTTGCTGTCCTGCTTTTCCTGGTATGCCATAAGGCCATTGCTATAAGTTCCAAGATAATTAAAATTAAATTTGTTTATTTCCTTCCCGGTGACGTCTATCAGGGCATACCCGCCATTCACAAGAGTTGCAACAGCAAATCCCTCATTAAAACTGCCTGCGTATTCATATTTGGGCTCAACTACAATGTTCCCGGATGTATCAATATAGCCGTAAAGCAGCTTGCCGTCGCTAGTTTGTCTGTAAAAAACCGCCCTTCCGTCGGAAAAATCTCCAATATAGCCTTCGGGTCCGAAAATTACCGTACCCTCCTCGTCTATAACTCTGAAACCATCGTCACTCTGCGCTATTGCGCGACCTTCCTCATAATTTCCGATAGACAGATATACAGGTTCTACTACAAACTTGGCTTTGGTATTAATCACTCCCACCCTGCCTCCGCTTCCGGCAACAGCAAGTCCATCGCTCTGGAATTCATGAGCTTCGGAATAAACAGGTTTTAGCACAAATTCTCCCTTATCATTAATGTATCCCCATTTGTTTTCACCGACATAGCTCACCTGGGCAGGATATAATCCAAAGTTTACAGGATCCCTTGCAGTTTGTCCGTTCCCCTCCGGGCTTTCCTGCCCCGGCTTTCCTATACCTGCATTGCCGCAGCCCGCCAATAAAAGCAAAAGTACGGCAGCCAACGCTGATAGAAATATGCAACGAAACCTCATCATACAGACTCTCCTATCTCATATAAACAATTTCACTATTATTCTACTTGCCTCCATTCGCGTATATTACAAAAGAGCGCATCTATATTAATTGAATGAAATTTTCTAAACAAATGGCCTCACAAACATCATAGAAGCACTGCTGTTTGCGAAGCCATTCGTTAAGAAAATTAGTTCATTCAATATATGCAATAAAAACAGCCGGAAACCTGCACTGTGGTACTATGCCTTAAGCAGCAATTCTTCCTTTTCTTCCGTGAACTGATTTGTATAAAGCCTGTAATAGTAACCTTTCAATTTCAGCAGCCGGCTATGGCTCCCTTCCTCAATCAGTCTCCCTTTATGGATTACAAGTATCCTGTCCGCAGAACGGATGGTGGACAGCCTGTGTGCGATGATAAAGCTGGTCCTCCCCTTAAGAAGCTTCTGAATTGCCTGTTGTATGATATGCTCGGTTTCAGTATCAACGGAAGATGTAGCCTCGTCAAGTACAAAAATCTTAGGATCTGCAAGTATGGCCCGAGCCAGTGAAACAAGCTGTTTTTGCCCTGTAGACAATCTGCTGCCGCCCTCACCTACCTCGGTGTCATAGCCTTTTTCCAGGTTTGTAATAAAATCATGGGCATTTACAAGCCTTGCAGCTTCAATAACCTCATCCCCGGTTGCATCAAGTCTGCCATATTTGATATTGTCCCTGACAGAACCACTGAAAAGATGGGGCGTTTGCAGCACATAGCCCAGGTTTGACTGCAGCCATAGCTGTGACCTTTCTCTATAATTCGTACCGTCTATAAGTATTTCTCCGCCCACAGGCTCGTAAAAGCGGCATGCAAGATTGACAATGGTGCTCTTTCCTGAGCCGGTCTCACCAACCAGGGCTATTGTCTCACCTGCTTTAATATCTATATTGAAATCGGATAAAACATCCTGCCCATCCCTGTAAGAAAAAGACACATTCCGGAAGCTTATATTTCCGGTGATGGGCGGCCATTTATCCTTACTAGCATGAAACAAGCCGCCGAATTTCTTTTCAATATCATATCCGTCCTTTATTTCAGGCTCGGCCTCCAGCAGTGAGACAACCCTTTCGATTGAAGCCTGTGCGGCAATGAGGTCCGACAGCACCCTGGCAAACTCCCTGACAGGCTCAAAGAACTGCACGGTATAGGAGATAAAAGCCACCAGCGTTCCATAGCTTATGGCCTGAAGGGTCACATCGCTCCCGCCTGCCCAGATCGCAAGCGCGGTCCCGACACTTCCCAGCGATATGACGACAGGCATGTAGATTGATGAATAGACTGCTGCTGAAACTGATGATTTATACATACTGTCTGTCAGTTCACTGAATTCGTTAAGATTTCTGCCGCCGGTATTTAATATCTTTGTTGTTTTCGCACCGGTAATACCTTCATTGAATGCGCCTGTAATGCGTGAATTTGTCTTTCTGACCTTTCTATAGGCTTCAAGTATTTTTTGCTGGAATTTAATACTTAAAACTGCCAAAACCGGTATGACCGTCATGACAACTAATGCAAGCTTCCAATAAAGCACCAGCATATAGACAAGTACGGCGGCCATCATTGCAAAGCCCCAAACAAGGTCCACTATTCCCCATGCCATTGTATCTCCGACCCTTTGGACATCGGACATAAGCCTGGCCATTATCCATCCCACGGGAGTCCTGTCAAAATATGAAAGCGTAAGCTCCTGAAGCCTCTTAAAGCCTCGTTTTCTTATGTCATAGCAAAGGCCTATGTTGATTTTACCGGCCACATTAATCATCAACCGGACATTAGACACCTGTATCAATACAAGCAGCAGAAATACCATACCGAACTTTTCCAAACCGGCGACTGTATTTTTGCCTATAAAATAGTCAATGGCATATCTGGTCATTAATGGAAAAGTCGCTTCCACGACGCCTATAAAAACCATTAAAACACCAAGCAGTATAAACTGCTTCTTAAATGGCATGAGGTATTTGACAAGCTTTTTCCACAATTGGATATCAAATTTCTTTTTATATTCCTGTTCCATTAAATCATTCAATTCAATCACCTTCTTCTATAATAATAATTTATGATTCTACCGCAAAAACTCATGTTCCAACAAAATTTCGATAGCATCGGAAAGATGTCGCGCGGGGAAATGTCTCTAAAGCAGCTCTTGCTCCACTTTC
>VEPD01000224.1 GCA_012027035.1 Ruminiclostridium sp.
ATATTCCATACAGTGGCTGATATACAAATATTTCAAGCCCAAATTGCAAGCCCAAATATTAGCTTGACAAATCCCTGCATCCTCTTTATAATAATCTTTGCGTTTATTTATTGGGATGTAGCCAAGCCGGTAAGGCACCAGACTTTGACTCTGGCATTTCGTAGGTTCGAGTCCTGCCATCCCAGCCATGAAATCCAAAAGCTGGAGAAAAGAAATTGGACACCGGACAAGCTGGTATCTGGTTTCTGGCATCTGGTAAATGAAGTATTTGGGCCATTAGCTCAGTCGGCTAGAGCATTTGACTTTTAATCAAAGGGTCCCGCGTTCGAGTCGCGGATGGCTCACCAGGGATTTAACAAAAAGGATGCTTCCTCGAAGAAGCATCCTTTTTGTTAAATCCCCACCATTGAAATTGCATCTTTATAATCTCATTCTACCAATGAGCAGCAATAGCTGGGCTTCATCTGAATACCTTGTCCAATACAATGCTGAAGCCTTCGAAAATGAAGGACTCTGCCGCTACGCCGCTTCCTTCTTCGTATAAACGGACGTTACTGCGTCTATAGTCCGTAAACAGGTAAATCAGTATTGATTTGTAAAAGGGGTCAACCATCCAGTATTCCTGTACTCCGGTGTTCATATATAAATTGGCTTTTTTCAAAAGATCCTTACTGGCGGTGTTTTGCGACAGGACTTCCAGTACCAGTGAAGGCACACCTTTGTAATATCCGTCAGCCCCGAGCTTTTCTTCCAGATCACAGATAACCATCAGGTCCGGTTGAACAACATTGATATTATTCTTACTCTTTTTCAATGTAATATCATAGGGCGCTATCATCGGTCTGCATTTCTTGCCTTGAAACCAGTTGTAAAAACTTCCTATCAATTCCATTAAAGCCGTTTGATGCGGGGTTTTTGGCGATGCCAGCACAAAAATCTCTCCATCGATATATTCGTATCTGGAGTCTTCATTATCTTTTGCCAACCTTAGAAATTCTTTGTAAGTCGCCTTCCGTCCATAGAAATCATCCTCCTGTGTATAATAATCCTCGGCTTCTTCCTTAATAACGCTGTCCATGGTTTTCTTCTGGTTGATAATGTTGTCTCCTGCAGTCAATCTTGCAACCTCGGTCCCGTTTTTGGTAATAATGATGTCTTCTTTTCCGGCCATAATCAGGTACTTTCCGAAGTTATTCTGAATTTCCGTCGAGCTCACTATCATTGGTTGTACCTCCTGGATTAGCCAAAATGGATAAAACACAAGTTTTATAATTATTATATTGTTATATATAGACAATGTCAATGTTTTTTTAGTAATATGGATAAATTAGCTAAGAAATCGAACTCTTCATTTCTTTTACAGATTTTTATGACAGTAGGCGTATATAAGCGGGAAGGTCAGGTTTCATATCCTGTAAGCTCCATATATGAATAGCCTGAAAGCCTGGCTCCGGCGCAGTATATAAAACCGCCAAGTGAAAAATCGGCTGTTATGCAGCATTCAGCCGTACATATGCCTTCCCAATATGAAGGAGTGATCGTGGAGGTTATATATTGATCTTTGATATATGGCACAGCTTTAATGTGAAGAATCTGACGGCCTTCATTGGCAAGTGTTATAGTAAATCCCATTGGATATCTTATGCCGTTTTTTGTGACAAAAACGT
Organism: Ruminiclostridium sp.; assembly: GCA_012027035.1. Taxonomy (GTDB): domain Bacteria; phylum Bacillota; class Clostridia; order Acetivibrionales; family DTU013; genus MnB-11. The sequence goes on from VEPD01000224.1 coordinate 1,668, forward strand.
CCTCCGACTTGATAGTAACATGATCTGTTTGCATTACACCAGCTTCATTTTTCAGTGTGCAGGTGGAAAAGGAATTCTCTTTACTACTATAATATCTTAACGCCATAATATAAAGATGGTCCTTCTCAAACCTTACTGAAAACCAATCCCATTTACAGTTTCTGATAGAAAAACTTCCCCATTGTCTGTCATGCCAGGAAGTGCCTGATACTTTTGACATCCCGCCTGCATGGAGGATGTCGCCGCTGCATTCAAGACACGGGAAAGAATAGTAGACGGAATGCCCGCATTGATTCCGGCTGTATTCTATGATGCCTCCCCTGCCGTGACTTACCGGCTCACAGAGCTTCATACCCAGGTTTATTCCTAACCCGCGGCTTTTTACACCCAAATACAACTTGTTTTGGTCTTCATTATATATAAGTGAATTTCCCAATAATGAAATTATGTGTCCTCTTGTTTTAGAGGCGGGATGCTGCGGATAAAACGGTATGGCAAGGTTCCTATGGGAAAAGGTGCCCCTGCATATGTCGGTAAGTCCAAAATGAAGTATTCTGCCTTCAAAAGGAGCTTCGATTCTGAAAAAGGTAGCATAAAAACCAAAGCTGCTGCCTGTATCCTCAGTTTTTAGCAACCCTGAGAAATACCACCATTCGATGGAATGGTTCTTGTGGGGAAAATGATGGTTTGCTTCAAAAGATGCAAGTGTTTCAGGATTTTTTAGCATTCTTTGCCGACCTAGAGCGTACATTAAATTAGGAAGGAATGTAACCATTCTCTTTAATCGCATCATTAATTCCTCCAATTGAAAAACCTGCAAAAGAATCAATGGTATTCTATACCCGGCCCGGTAAGTGTGTCAATACGAACTGGGAATTTATTTGTATGAAGCCGTCAATAATTGCAGGAAAACGTCTATTTTTGTTGAATAAGTAATATATGCAATAAGCATCTTTGAATTATGGAAGGAGGTCGGAATTCCCTGTAATATTAGGGTTATTCAAAACAAGTATGAAAAAAGGTTGTCTTAAATTTTTTCTGGTGTTAATACTGATTATCGTTGCAGTTGCAGGAGGGGCATATGTGCTGGCAGGAACTGCGAAACAGCTGGACGTACAGGCAACGGATCAGGACTTCAGATCCGGTCTTGAAAAGACAAAGGTTAAAGTTGCCGACATTTCTGTATTAAGTACCGACAGCATACTTTCAAAAAATTATAAAACAAATGGCTCCAATAACGTTGATTTATTCATAACCAGCGCAGAAATGACGTCATTGGCGTCCAGGGCCAATACTGCCTCAAGTCCCATAAAGGATGTACGGATAAAATTCCTGGAAGGCAATAAGATGGAAATGAGCTACCGCATATCTGAAAATATTATCGGTATTCTAAAAGAAAACAATATTATAACAAGCCGTATATTCAGTCCAGGTATGATCAACACTGCATTACTTTCTCCATTTGCCGCTTCATCAGTTAACGATGTATTGATCAATTATCTTACAACTGTAGCGAAGAATAAACCTATTTATTCCAAAGGCAGGCTTGAGAGAACTTCCGCCAATACTATAGATATCAGTATAGAGTCTATACAGGTTGGCAGGGTTCCGCTTCCTTCAGGCACTGTCAAAACAGTGGAATCATATACTATCGGTTTTGTAAACGCTTTTATCTCCAAGGATAATGGGTTTTCCATCGAAGAGCTTCGTATTGAGGATGGACAGCTTTATTACAAAGGTACGTTGCCGGCAGAGATTTCGGGTAAGGAATTACCCTGAAACTTAATGAAATATCGTACAGAAACTACTTGGCAGCAAGGGTGGTTATATTTTAACTACCCTTTGTTAGTGCAATAGCGTCAATTTCATTATAATATTGCATTCATGTCCTTGCAGAATTAGTGCGAACGCTTCAAAGCTCTAATTTTGCAAGGATGGAGTGGTAATTGACGCTGTAGTACTAGTCAACCATTAATTCCTTACCTGAAATTTGAGTTTTTGCTTGACTTTTTAGGCCATCCCCAGTAGAATATACTTTGTCGGTCGGCACCGGCAGTAACAATGGCCCATTGGTCAAGCGGTTAAGACACCGCCCTTTCACGGCGGCTACAGGGGTTCAAATCCCCTATGGGTCACCATTTATATACGGCCCGGTAGTTCAGTTGGTTAGAACGCTAGCCTGTCACGCTAGAGGTCGAGGGTTCGAGCCCCTTCCGGGTCGCCATAAATTACCTGGTTGACAAGGCAAAAAGCTTTTGCTATACTGTCAACTGCGGTAAAAAAAGTTTGCTGGCATAGCTCAGCAGGTAGAGCAGCTGACTTGTAATCAGCAGGTCGGGGGTTCGATTCCGTCTGCCAGCTCCA
>VEPD01000015.1 GCA_012027035.1 Ruminiclostridium sp.
AACATCTTATGTTTTTCAAGATATGGGCTATGTTCCTGCAGGGTTTGAAGTACCCGGGGGCAGAGTCAAGCCATGGGGGACGGGACATGCCGTATTGTGCTGCCGAGATGCGGTTGATTTGCCCTTTGCAGTGATAAACGCTGATGATTTTTATGGACAGTCTGCGTTTCAAATGATGAACGACTATCTTGCGGGATTGGAAGATAGCAGCGGTATTTATCAATACTGTATGGTGGGCTTTAAACTGGAAAATACCCTGACTGAGCACGGCCATGTTGCAAGAGGCGTTTGCACACTGGATTCCGGAGGAAACTTAAAAGAAATACATGAAAGAACAAAAATACAAAAATTTGGGAATGAAGCAAGATATACCGAAGATGATAAGGAATGGGTTTTGATTCCCGGGGGGAGTATTGTATCTATGAACACATGGGGATTCACGCCAAGTATTTTTAGTGAGCTTGAAGCAGGTTTCCCGGCATTCCTGAGGGACAATGCGGATAATATTCTGATAGCTGATTTTTTTCTGCCGAGCGTGATTGATGGTCTGATTTCCAGAAATAAAGCCAGGGTGAAGGTGCTGTCCTCAAAAGAACGATGGTACGGCGTTACTTATCAGGAGGACAAGCCGCTTGTCAAACAGGCAATTCTTAAAATGACAAAAGAAGGTATTTATCCGGAAAACCTATGGGGGTACTCAAAATGAATCAACAGAAATATAACATTAATGATATAGTGGGGAAGTTTACTTTCGAGGGCGTATATACCAAAGGCCAGTCTTATGGCTTCGGACATATCAATGATACATTCGCCGTATATTTTACAAAGGCCGGCGGTGACTTGCACCGTTATATATTACAGAGAATCAATCATAAGGTGTTTAAAAAACCTGAAGAGCTGATGAGGAATATTGAAGGTATAACAAAGCATCTCAGGGAAGCTATCATTAAAGCAGGGGGCAACCCTGACAGGGAGACTCTAAATCTGATTCCTGCAATTGATGGCAAAAGCTTTTATAAAGATATTGATGGAAACTACTGGAGAGCATATATTTTCATTGAAGGCGCCCGGACCTACCAGGTTGTTGAAAAGCCGGAGCACTTTTACAAAGCGGGAAAAGCCTTCGGCAGGTTCCAGAAGCTTCTGGACAGTTACCCGGCTTCGACCCTGAGTGAAACAATTCCAAACTTCCACAATACGAAAAAGCGCTTTGGAGCTTTTGAAGAAGCAGTAAAAAAAGATATTATGAACAGGGCGAAGGATGTGAAGCCCGAAATCGAGTTTGCTTTTAAAAGAGCCGGGAAAACAGGGGTTCTTCTTGACCTTCTGGGAAAGGGAGAGCTTCCCCTGCGGGTAACCCACAATGATACCAAGTTCAATAATGTTATGATAGATGACTTTACGGGAGAAGGTTTATGTGTAATAGATCTGGATACGGTAATGCCCGGCCTCTCACTTTACGATTTCGGAGATTCAATACGGTTCGGGACAAATCCGGCGGAAGAAGACGAGAAAAATCTGGATAAGGTATGGATGGATATTAATTTGTTTGAAGAATTTACAAAAGGATTTCTTGAATCCGCAGGAGGCAGCTTGACCGGGACTGAACTGGATTATCTGCCCCTGTCGGCCAGGATAATGACATATGAATGCGGTATCAGGTTCCTG
>VEPD01000448.1 GCA_012027035.1 Ruminiclostridium sp.
AAGCGTTAAAGAGCTATGGAAAAAAAAGATTTCCGCTGCAGAAAATAAAATAACCGCAGACAATTGGGAAGTTCCGAAATTGACAGATGACAGAAAATGCATACGGCTTATTGGAGACTACTCCTTTAATATATTCAATACTGATGCGGCGCTGATGTATAAATCATTAGGTTTTGACGGCGTCACCCTTTCTGCCGAACTAAATCTGAGGCAAATATGTGAAATATCAGGCAATGCGGGCATTGATACCGAGTGTGTCGTATATGGCAGACTTCCTCTTATGACCAGTGAATACTGCCCGGTTGGCAGCGTGAAGGGACGGTCTTCGTCTTACAGTGAATGCAGCGGATGCTGCGGCAAAGGGGAGTTCCGTTTGAAAGACAGGCTGGGAATTGAATTCCCGGTGATTTGTGATAAGATTGATTGTAGAAGTACGATTTTGAATTCCAATGTTTTATTTGTCCCCGATATTCTTGGAAAATTGGCCTCCGCCGGTATTTCAACACTGCGTCTTAACATTTGGGGTGAAAGCCGTGAAAGGATAAGAGATATTGTAAGCCTTCACAGAGGACTGGCCGGCGGTGATGATAAAGAGAAACACGCTGCGTTGGTAGAGCAAATTAAAGCTGATGGATTCACAAAGGGACATTTTTACAAAGGAGTGTAGCATAAGCTGGATCTATTTGGAAATTAATAAGCTATTGAAAAAGGATGAATGAAGATTTTATTAATGATATATTAACAGGAGGAACAACATGGAGATTGAAATATTCATAGAAATATGCAGGGAGGGCGTTGTACCGCCTTCCTACGCAAAACCGGGCGATGCCGGTATGGATGTATGTGCGGCTGTCTGCATGGTTATAAGTCCCGGGGAGACGGTCATTGTTCCAACCGGTTTGAAAATGGCGATACCGGAAGGCTATGAGATACAGGTACGCCCGAGGAGCGGTATTTCTTACAAAACGCCCCTGAGGCTTTCAAATTCGCCTGGGACTATAGACAGCGGCTACAGGGATGAGCTTGGCGTCATAATTACAAATACCTCTGAAAAAAATGCCGGCTCTGAAAATATAATACTTGATATCGGCAGCAAAGGTAATAAAAGCGGAGTATATGAGATTCATCAGGGAGACCGGATCGCACAGATAGTATTGCAGAAAGCGCCCAGGATGAAACTCACGGTTGTAAAATCAGTCGCGTCGGTTGGGAACGACAGGGGAGGCGGCTTCGGGTCAACCGGCGTCAGATAGGGCAGATATATTACACTTGTTTTTCACAGCCATTTGCGGAATTGATTGTAGCTGCTATTGGAGTACTTTCTATCATTTGGATTGATTGATACGATTTTTTCAAGGATCTCCTTATCGGACACCTTTTTAAATGCATTTTCCATCAGCTTCTGAAAATCCTCTCCCTCTTTTGGGAACGTGACATGAACAGGGTAGATAAAATCATTGAGGTCGGCATTGATTTTTATAAATTCCTGGAACAGGCCTGCCTTGATTTTCTCGCAGACCACTTTTGCTCCGGATTCGCCTGTACATGGAAGCACAATTATGATATCCCTGGCTTTGCTCATGACGATGGTATCTGTTACGCGGAGAATGCTGCGCGCTTTCTGGGCGGTAATTGATAAAATCCTCTCGTTGTTATTCATTTCAGTTTGTGCGGTACCATCCTTATTTTCCTTTAGTTTAAGTGTGGTTATCAATATGAATGAAAGAGGGCTTTGCATCCTTCTGGAATATTTGATCTCCCTCAGTATATATTCATCGAAGGTCATTATTACATTGCCTATTCCGCCAGTATCATAGTGAAAGGTATCCTTAAACCTTACAAAACTTCGTACGGAGCTTTCCAGTCTCTTTACCTGGAAGGGCTTGATGATATAATCGTTTACTGCATATTGAAGCGCGGCTGTTTTATGTTCAAGCCGGTCGGATCTGGTCACAACGATGACTGGGACATCGGCGGCATATTCATTGCTTCTGACACTTTTCAATATCTCGAAGCCTTCCTGCTCTGAAGGAAAAGCAAGATCCATTATAATAAGCTTCAGGTTTTCCAAATTCAGATTAAGCAGCTTGAACTGCGTGGAACTGGACACCTCTATGACCACAAAGGTGCCGATCTTGTCAAGGATATGTTTTATTTTTTGCCTCTCATAGGAGGAATAATCCAAAATTATTATAGTGCCATCCATGGCAGCTCCATTAGTACTACAGCGGCAATTTCATTATTATATCGGCATATATGCGCCTTGCGGGATTAGTGCGAATGCTTCAACACACCAATCCTGCAAGGATAAATTGGTAATTGCCGCTGTAGTATTAGAAAAAAGATTATATAAATATTTCGGCAAAAATATATCTATTCTTAATAAGTATTTGGGCATGTTCTTAATATTTATTGCCGCGCTGTGTTATAATTGTTTTTATAAATACGGAATGAGGTAGTCCAAATGAAAAAAAACGCATTGGTAGCACAGTCAGGCGGGCCGTCACCTGTAATAAATTCATCTCTTCAGGGAGTTCTGGATGCATGCTTTGCATACTCTGACCATATCGGCAGGATATATGCAAGCTGGCATGGAATTGAAGGGGTATTGCTGGAGGAGCTCATAGATATGAATACTCAGCCAATGGAAGAAATAAAGCTGCTCAAGCATACTCCTGCGGCAGGCTCTATCGGAACCTGCAGGTACAAGCTTAAGGAAGAGCAGTCTCTGGATTTTGAAAGAATAATAGATGTGATTGCCGCACACAATATCGGCTATTTCTTCTATATCGGCGGCAATGATTCCATGGATACGGCAAGCAAAGTATCAAAGCTGGCGTCCGGCAGGGGGATCGAGCTCATTGTTGCAGGTGTGCCAAAGACCATAGACAATGACATAGGAGATGAAGAGTTTACCATAATAGACCATACGCCCGGCTACGGAAGTGCAGCCAGATATTGGGCGTATCTGATGCAGAATGTCAATGAAGAAAACAGGGGAATGTGTGTATCGGAATGCGTATCCGTTTTACAGGCCATGGGACGCAAATCAGGTTATATAACTGCTGCGGCAAGGCTTGGCGATCCTTGCAGGGAAATACCTTTGCAGCTTTATATGGCTGAGTCGGGACACAATCTTGAGACTCTTGCCGAAAATGTAAACAGGGAGCTTGTCAGATCAGGACGCTGTATTGTTATTGTAAACGAAGGCTTTGATGTAGGCGGTCTCGGTGAAGCCAGAGACGGCTTTGGACACATTGAGTATGGCGCCAGTGAAAGTACTGTCGCCCAGGTAGTGACCAATTATTTGAACAAGGTCGGCCTGAGAGCCAGGGGCCAGGCTACAGGGCAGGTGCCCGGAATCCTTCAGCGCTCCGTTTCCATATATGCATCAAAGGTCGATATCGAAGAGGCATATGAAGTGGGGCGAAAAGCAGTAGAAATAGCTATAAAAGATGGCACAGGCTGGATGGCGACAATCCTGCGTGCAGCCGGCAATGCATATAAGGCTGTTTTTGACAAGGTTAACCTTAAGACTGTGGCGAATTCTGTCAGATTTTTACCTAAATCATGGATAACAAAGGACGGCCTTGATGTTACAGATGAATTTGTACGTTATGCAATGCCGCTGATAGGAGACGGATGGCCGGATATAAAGACGGAAAACGGCCTGCAGCGTTTTGCAAGGCTTAATATAAAGCTCATCGATAAAAAACTATCTGGATACATTCCCCAAAGATTCTGTAAATAGCCGAAAGGGTGCGACAAATATCTACATAATCTGTCCGGAATTATGAGAATTATGTAAAATTTAATTGTCGAATTGCATTGACAATCATTGGATTTCGCAATAAAATTGGAATGCAAAGAGTTCTAGTTCCTTAGTCTCATATTGAGATATGTCAATAGTACTTTACTACTATTGACATCAGGAACCTTTTGCTTTTATTATTTTAATCTTTTAGGAGGTATTAAATGTTTAAAAGGCCTACAAAGTTTGTTTCCCTGATTTTATCCCTGTTAGTCCTATTTACCATGGTATTACCTACATATGCACAATCCTCGGATTATTCCGGGAGTTGGGCTTCCGCACAGATTAGCAAATGGCTGGCTACCGGAGTTTTCACGGGGAATCCGGACGGATCTTTTAAACCTGCTAATGCTATAACGAGAGCTGAGTTTGCTGCAGTTATTTCCAGATTGTTTAATTATACTGACACAACGGATACAGTGTACTCGGATGTAGCAAAAACTGCCTGGTATGCCGATAAAATAGACAAGGTTACCGCAGCGGGAGTTATGCAGGGCAATGACGGAAAATTCATGCCGAACGACTCTATTAGCCGTCAGGAAGCAGTGCTGGTTATTTATAGGGCCTTTGACCTGAAAGTGAAAAATGCAGATGCAATCAACAAATTTGTTGATGCCGGTGAAATTGCAGCATGGAGCAAGGATGCTTTCAATGCAGCCGTTGAAAACTCCTATATTACCGGACAGCCTGGAAATATAGCAGCCCCGAAGGCAAACATAACCCGTGCGGAGTGTGCAAAGCTTATTGACAATGTTGCAGGAGAGCTCAAAAACAAAGCTGGTACATATACCGGTAATATTGCCAAAAACCTGGTAGTAAACGCTAAAGATGTAATCTTGAAAGATATGGTTATAAATGGCGATCTTTTCCTTGCCCAGGGTATCGGAGACGGTAATGTAACCCTTGACAACGTGGTTGTTAAAGGAAGAACCGTTGTACGCGGCGGCGGAGAGAACAGCATCATTCTTAACAATACTTCGCTGGAAGGCACTTTGATTATAATCAAGAAAGATGGAAAAATAAGAATTGTAGCTCAGGGTTCTACCGAAGTATCAAATGTAGAGCTTATGTCCGGAGCGAAGCTGGAAGAGGATGGAGCTACAGGTGAAGGCTTCAGCGATGTAGAAATAATAAAAATCGAAGCAGGTCAGACAATTACTCTTGATGGTGACTTTGCGGAGGTATCAATTGAAACACCGGGAGTGGATGTTAATGTTATATCGGGTACAGTTGAAAATCTTGTAGTGGCAGATACGGCTGCAGGTTCCACTGTACAAATTGCAGCAGGCGCAACCGTAACTACTTTAACAGCCGATGCAGCAGTTGAAGTATCCGGTGAGGGTGGGATCACTACAGCAA
>VEPD01000519.1 GCA_012027035.1 Ruminiclostridium sp.
ATGCAGCACTGATTGAAAAGGCCTATGACTATAACCTTCCTGTAAGCTTTGTCTCAGGAAAGAAGCATGACGGCAGACTGGCTGTGGAATGTAGCTTTATGAGGCTGGTAAGCGGTACTGTTGCTGTTTCAGCGGTGAAGATGGCCGAAGACGACAGAGCAAGCAACAGAATTGTTGTTAGAGTTTTTGAGACTTCAGGAGCCGCTACTCAGGCTGTTTTAAAATTTTCACATGCAATATGCGACGCACGGTTTGTTGACATTAATGAATCCAGGCTGGAATGTGAAGGAGCGATTCGGATACAGGGAGATACAGTGAGCTTTGACGTTAGTGCGAGCAGCATGATGAGTTTATGTATTGAACTGTGAATATAGATTCGTTATATATTATATGGAAAGAATGCGAAATAGACGAAATATTCAATCATCGTAGGGAACGGCCCCCGTGCCGTTCCGGTGTGTTGAAATATTCAATCGTTATTTTTATCATAGTAACAATCGTCCTGCCATTTTAATGGGTTTGTGTCAATGTATTCTCGGATTTTCTGGTATTCAGCATCATTGCGGATAATATGGTCATGATAAGATTTTTGCCAGACCTTTTTATCAAACGATGAATTATCACCGTTTTTAACACCATCAATATATAATTTCGTGGTCAATGTTTTAAACCTGTGTATATAATCAGGCAACCCCATCGTAGGGAACGGCCCCTGTGCCGTGCCGGTGCGTTGTATTAACAAAATTGCATGTAAATGGTTTGGCATAACAACAAAATTATCAATAATGATATCGGGATAGAATTCAGATTATTTCTGAGAATTTTTCAAAAACCATTTTACCCGCATTGTTTAAAATTATTTTGCCGTTATCAATTCGTCCAAACAAATGCTCGCGGTTATGTGTACATATTGTAATAAAATATGTACCATTCTGGCTGTAATCATAATTTTTCAGGCGTTGCAATTTTCGTTGCGGTAAATCCAATAAAATCGCCATCCTATAACGGAACGGCACGGGGGCCGTTCCCTACGAATTTGCATCCTTTGTTTAAAATACCACATTTTCTTAAATAATTCCATAGGGAGTTTATTTCGCATAATCCTGCAACTGCGAAGCACATCTTTTTTCAATAAGATGTTTATTGAAGCATTTCTTTTAGCAGCCCGGTATCTGTTACGGGATAGCTGCAGGCAAAATTCTCGCATACGTATGCCGCGGGAACTCCGTTTACAGTTGTATAATTAGCGGTAAAAGGCGCTACGGATTTTATTGATTTGTGACTGTCATCAAGGAGCATGGTTACTGTGAAAGGATTGTAAATATCCTTTACGACTCTTAGCAATGCTTCGGTTTTGGAAGACTCTCCGTTACCGACGATGAGTACTTCTTTTGATGCCGCTTTGGCATACATAAGAGCAGTCAGGAAATATGAATAACCTCTCGGATATGTGGACAAATGGCTGCCGAATGCTTTAAACAACCGATATGCCCTGGCTTCAAGTTCATGTTGTCCTGTCAGCCGGGAGAGCCTTAGAAAATTCAATGCTGAAACAGAATTGCCTGAAGGAGTCGCCCCGTCATAAATCTCTTTTGGCCGGGCTATCAGCTGCTCGCTGTCGCTGCCGTAAACAAACAGCCCTCCACGGGACTCATCCCAAAAGAGCTTGAGAAGATCACTGTTCAAGCTTAACGCTCTTAGCAGATATTCTGATTTATAGGTAGCCTCATAAAGTTCATTCAAGCCCCAGATAAGGAAGGAATAATCATCCGCATATCCGGGAAAAGCGGCTTCGCCATCTCTGTATCTTGCCATCAGCCTGCCGTCTTCCCGCACCAGTTTTGATTTTATGAAGTCAAATGCTCTTTCGGCTGCCTTTGTATATTTTTCATCGCCAAGTATTCCGCCCCCAATAGCCATGGCAGCTATCATCAGTCCGTTCCATGCAGTGAGGATTTTATCGTCTTTATAAGGATGAATACGGTTTTCCCTATGGTTGAATAACAGTTCCCTGCATTTTTGAACAAATAGATTTTGGTCTTCCGGATAGGCGCCTTTTATAAGGTTTGGAATATTATAACCTTCGAAATTCCCTTTTTCCGTGATATCAAACAAAGTACAGAATAATCCGCCGTCATTTTTCCCCAATACCTGCTCGATTTCATCAACCTTCCAAACATAAAACCTACCTTCGATGCCTTCCGAATCCGCGTCTTCAGCAGAGTAGAAGCCTCCCTCAGGAGACGTCATATCTCTCAGGACATATGTGAAGATCTGCCTTGCCGTATCTGCATACAGTTCCTTTTTTGTAACATGAAATGCTTCCAGATATGCTATTGCCAGCAGGGCATTGTCATACAGCATTTTCTCAAAATGCGGCACCAGCCATTTTTTATCGGTGGAATATCTGCTGAAGCCGAAGCCTATGTGGTCATAGATACCTCCTCTTCTCATTGCATCAAGAGTCTTCTCCACCATTTCCAGCGCTGAGGCATCCCTGGTAGAATGCCAATAGCGAAGAAGAAAATACAGGTTGTGGGGAGCAGGGAATTTGGGAGCATGGCCGAATCCGCCATAGGTTACATCAAAATCGCCTTTAAAATGTGTAAATGCATCAGATGTGATATTTGCATCCGGAACTATATCTCCATTGCCTTCATGATCCCGGCTTATGGCGTCAATTATTTTGCTGCCCGATTCAAGAAGCGCATCCCGTTTATTCCTCCATGCCTCAATGATTTTGTCCAGCAGCGTAATGAATCCGGGCGTACCCATCCGGTCATGCTTTGGAAAATATGTACCGGCATAGAAAGGTATCCTGTCCGGAGAAAGGAATACCGACAGCGGCCAGCCTCCATGCCCTGTCAGAGCCTGGCAGACAGTCATGTATATGTGGTCTATATCGGGACGCTCCTCACGGTCTGCTTTTATTGCAATGAAGTCTCTATTCAGTACTTCTGCAACCTCTTCATCCTCAAAAGATTCATG
>VEPD01000035.1 GCA_012027035.1 Ruminiclostridium sp.
GCTTGAAAGGAGAATTTGTAAATGGAAAAATATACCCTCCCTGTGGTAATAGAAAAAGATGACGATGGCTTTTTTGCAATGTGTCCGGCTTTGCAGGGCTGTTACTCTCAGGGGGATACTTATGAGGAAGCTCTCGAATATATAAAAGACGCCATCCGCCTGCACATAGAAGATATTCTCGAAAGCGGCGAAGTAATTGAAAAGATTTACTCTTTCAGTCTTGTTGCCATCGAAGTGACAGCATGAGCGAAAAGCTGCCAAGAGTTACTGCTAATGAAATAATCAAAATTGTTGAAAAATTGGGCTTCCATTTTTCAAGACAATCAGGTAGCCATAAAATATACAAGAAAACCGAGGTCCGTGACTGCATCCACGCTCGTTCTCATGCTCTCGAAAGGCGATAGATTCCAGAACAGCCTTTGAAAACTTGAAAGTCAGGCGTATCTTATAACACGCATCATCCTTGAGCCTGAAGGTCTTAAGAATAACTAATAAATATCAACCCTTACAAAGAGACGCTTCTCATCTTGGAACATTTTTGTGTTGTTCTTGCTTCCTTTTTTTCGTCTAGCTGCATTATTTTACTGATATTTCTTATCATTTTTTCCGTACTTGATTTATCATTAGTGTAAGGAAGGTCTATAGATTCCCCTTGGATTGTAATTAATACCGGATACCAAAAATATTCGTTAGATGATTCTGAAGGAGACCACCCAATGTGGATGTTTGCTATATCCGAAAATGGTATTTCTTTTATTGTGTTTGATTCTTTATAAGTTATATTGTTAATAGATTTTTTAAAAAAAATCACTTTTTGATGCTTTTTATCTATAGTGACCGATTCACGTTCATTAAATATTATGCCACGTAAAGCACATATCAAATAAGATCCTCCGGATAATATAGCAAATATTCTCACTATTTGAAACACAAAATATCCCCATATATTTTCTGGTGCTGGAGAGATGCCCCAAATAAGTATGTATACTCCGAAAGCTATCAAAAGTAAAATGTTTAGCAGTATGCTTTCAGAGTTAGTCCAAATAATTTTGTCTTCACTTATCTCTTTTATCACCATTTCGTCAGTTCTCCTAATAACTTCTCTTCGCCTATGTTATCTATCACCAGAGAAGAATCTAATCTCAAATAATATATATTTTCTCCCAAGAACCTATATATACTATATAAAATCAGTAAAATAGCGATAATTAAAAGATGAGACTAATAAAGAATTGAAACCCTGCGCCTGAATAAAAATCAGATGACAGATGATCATATCGAAAATCCCAAACCATGAGCATGGGCGCTGATGCCCCTGATTTCAATCCGGCTGGTGCGTGACGCAAGATTAAAACATATCTTTCTGATTAAAGGATATTATATATTAGCATAGCCATATTAGTGAAAAATGTGTCCTTTACTGCGAGTTTTCACAAAATAAACCGCGAAGTGCGGAAAAAAAAGGAAAAACGGATGATGCTTATTTTACATAAAGCAATCCTTTTCCATTACCAATAACATCACCGGTATATTTCTAATATGTCACTCCATCAACATCTTCGTTGCCTTCCAGCTTGAATACAGGCATCATCTCATCCACATACCCATTAACGACTATCGTGCCTTTTGACATCTCGCTGCCCGGACGGCTGGAATTGCCCCCGATCACGATCTTGCCGCCATTGTTGCTCAATCCGGGGAGGATCCCTGTATTGCCATTAACAATGATCTCGCCGCCGCACATGTGTTCGCCAACAAAATCAAGGGCATTTCCCATTACGGTAATCTTCCCGCCGCGCATGCCGCAGCTCTCACCGCGATATCCGGCGCCAAGGTAATAAGCAGCATTTCCTACCACGATCAACTCGCCGCCTTTCATTTCCCATCCAGCCCATGAGTCAACATTTCCC
>VEPD01000125.1 GCA_012027035.1 Ruminiclostridium sp.
ATTTTCGCCATTTTACCCAGGCGATAATCGTCGGCGTTCTTTTTGGCATATATATCCGGCTCAATGAGCTCATCCTTTGCCCTGCCTATATTTGACAACGCTTCTCTGTAAGGAAAATTCTTTTCGTTTAAATTTAGCTCCTAGATACAATCCTTCACCAGCGGCTGCTGGTCGGCGGAGTCAAAAATGACAAAATTCCTGCTGTAGCCGATTTTCTCGATATCACGCCTGAGTATCCTTACACAGGTGGAATGAAAGGTACTCACCCACATGTCTTCAGCCATGTCGCCCAGAAGCCTGGCAGTCCTCTCCTTCATTTCCCTGGCCGCTTTGTTTGTAAATGTAATAGCCAAAATGTTTGAAGGATAGACCCCTTTTCCCTCGATAAGATATGCAATCCTGTGTGTAAGTACACGGGTTTTGCCGCTCCCCGCCCCTGCCAGTATGAGAAGCGGGCCTTCCGTATGCAGCACCGCTTCCTGCTGCTCTTTATTTAGACCGTCAATCAGTTCCATTTTACTCCCTCGCCAAAATCCCGGAGGTACCTAGCTCCGCCCGATTTCAGGTATATCCTGCTTTGTCGGAATACAACCAAAAAAACTGCCATAGAAATACGGCAGTTTTATTATAATAGAAAAATCAAACTATTGCAATTAAAAGGAACATATGTTTATTGAATTCCCGAATCAGGTAAATTCCGGCTCAATCAAGCCGTAATTGCCGTCTTTTCTCCTGTATACCACATTGACTTCCTTCGATTTCGCATTTGAAAACATGAAGAACTGATGGCCAAGAAGATTCATTTGCAAGATCGCTTCCTCAATTGTCATAGGCTTTATAGCAAACCTTTTTGTACGCACCACCTGAAAATCACGTTCTTCTTCAACCTGTGCATCATATTTGAAATCGTCAGTCTTAAAAGCAGCAGCATGCAGCTTTTTCCCCAGCCTGGTCTTATTTTTCCTGATCTGCCCTTCCAAAATGTCTACTGCCTTATCAACGCAGGCATACATATCGTTGTTTTCCACTTCCGCTCTCAATACAATACCATTAAGATGAACAGTTACCTCAAAAATATGTCTATTTTTTTCTACACTCATGGTAACGTTGGCCTCTGTGTTTGATCCGAAATACTTGTCCAGCTTTCCCAACTTCTTATTGATTTTCTCTTTTAAAGCATCTGTGACTTCAATGTTTTTTCCGCTGATAATAATTCTCATACAAGCAGCCCCTTTCGTAGTGTAGAAATGTTTTGAGACTTGAATATGCTTATAATATTAATATAATACCCTGGTAAATCAATATTCTACCAATAAAGCAATTCTGTCTGTATTTTATTTTTCATCCTGATTTTTAGCCTTATATTAATTATAGGTAATTATACTATAAAGTATACTAAAATTTCCACTTAATCAGGTTAAAAAAACAGAATATCCTTTCATATTTCCTTCCTAAGAAATTTTTTTTGAATATAAATCCCTGTGGATTATGTGCATAAGGCTGTGAATAACTAAAATAAGCTCGTTTCGGGCTACAAGAGAGCCGCGTTTTCCAAACCGATCCCATTACTATTATGGCAACCGTATAATAATTCTGAAAATATTTAGTAATCAGAAAAGTTTTCCACATAACTACAGCCCTTATGTAATAACAAAGGGCCATAGAATAGCAGTAATATAAACAGTTATATGTTGCTAATGATCTTTAACGGTTAGCAAAGCACTCACTGCAGTAAACCGGCTTATCCAAACGCGGCTTGAACGGTACTTTTGTTTCCTTGCCGCACTGTGCGCAAACTGCATCAAATTGTTCTCTTTCTCTCTTTGAACCATCCCTGCTGAATTGCGTCTTTCTTGACGATCTGCATTCCTTGCATCTCCCCGGTTCATTCTGAAAACCCTTTGCAGCATAAAACTCCTGCTCTCCTGTAGTAAAAATAAAGTCTTGCCCGCAATCCTTGCACACTAATGTTTTGTCTTCGAACATGATATAAGCTCCCTCGCTTCAGCAAATTTAATAGAGTTTAAGTATTTACATTATATTACACCAAACTCAACTTATCAAGGCTTTTTAAATTTTTTGTAGCTATATTGTAAAATATTGACGAATTTTTTTGCCGGACACTTAACAGCCCACCATCCTCAGATCCTTCAAACCATTCCCGAGCAGGTCAGAACAGGCGACCGCGCAGCTTTTGTTTCATCCAGTCTGGATATGGGCGTAGTATAGGGGGCTCCCTTCACTTTGCCGGGATCTTCCTCAGCTTCCTTTGCTATATGAAGCATTGTTTCAATAAACTCATCCAGAGTCTCCCTGCTTTCGGTTTCTGTGGGCTCTATCATCATTGCCTCCCTGACAATCAGCGGGAAATAGATGGTTGGCGGAAGATAACCGAAATCCAGCAGCCTTTTGGCAACATCCATGGCAGCCACTCCCCTCTCCTTCTGCTTCTGTGCCGATAAAACGAACTCGTGCATGCAAACCCTGTCAAATGGCAGCAGGAAATGCTCCTTCAACCTGTTCATAATATAATTGGCATTCAGGACAGCAGTCTCCGATACCCTGCGCAAACCTTCAGCGCCCATTGAAAGAATATAGGCATACGCCCTGACGGCAATGCCGAAATTCCCGTAAAACGACTTGATTCTGCCGATTGACAGGGGCCGTTCATCATCAAGATAGTATTTGCCGCCTTCAAATTCAACCACAGGCCTTGGAAGATAGGGCGCCAATTCCTTCTTTACCCCTACCGGACCGGAACCGGGCCCTCCACCGCCATGAGGCGTACTGAAGGTTTTATGAAGATTCAGGTGAACTATGTCAAAGCCCATATCTCCCGGCCTGCATATTCCCAGAATCGCATTGGCATTTGCGCCGTCGTAATAGAGAAGACCGCCTGCCTCATGTATAATCCGGGCAATTTCACAGATGTTTTCTTCAAAAAGCCCCAGGGTGCTGGGATTGGTCAGCATCAACCCTGCTATCTCATCGCTCATTACTGCTTTTAATGCATCCAGGTCTACATTCCCGCGCTGATCCGATTTAACCTGAACCACCTCAAAGCCCACCACTGCGGCAGATGCAGGATTGGTCCCGTGAGCGGTATCCGGTATGACTATCTTTCTTCGTTTTGCTTCACCCCGGTGTTCATGATAAGCCTTTATAATCATCAGTCCCGTCATTTCGCCTTGAGCGCCTGCCGCAGGCTGCAGTGAAATGCGTTCCATCCCCGTGATTTCGGACAGCATGACATCCAGCCGGTAAAGCAGTTCAAGGCACCCCTGGACAGTTTCAACAGATTGATACGGATGAACCTTTGCAAAACCTGCCAGCCATGCCATATCTTCATTTATTTTCGGATTATATTTCATTGTACATGACCCCAACGGGTAAAAGCCGGAGTCCACACCGTAATTCTGCCTGGAAAGGCCCACGAAATGCCTGACCGCATCCACTTCACTCACTTCGGGGAGCCGGGCGTCCTTTTCGCGCAGATATTCCAAAGGAACAAAGGCAGCGGCCTCCCGGACCGGAACATCACAGGCAGGCAGCGAATAGGCTTTCCTTCCCGGTTTGCTTAATTCAAAAATCAACTTCATTTCACTCATGCATATACCTCCCTCACTGCCTGCACCAGGGCGTCGATTTCTTCCCGCGTCCGTTTTTCGGTGACAGCCAGGAGCCATCCTCCCGAAAGACTGGGATAGGCCTTCTCCAGTTCATACC
>VEPD01000411.1 GCA_012027035.1 Ruminiclostridium sp.
TAAATGCCTTATCATATTTTCCCTGCTGTTTCATGCTTCCTCCCTCCATTTTTTATTATAGAGGGTTTCTCTGTGTCTATCAAATCAGAGTAAGTTCAAACTTTAACTACATTTGGTCTGACTATGCAGTTATTTATAATAGTTTTAAGTAATTCATCCCTATTATTCAATGATTGACAATAACTATCAGTATATTGTCTTGCATCATACATAAATGGTGAATAATCAACATCTTTTTCTAATGAATTATTTATCCATAGTGATGACCCTTTAATATTAGAGATCAGTAGGAATTCAGGCACTGTACTCATCTATTGACTCCCTTCTACTTTTCCTTTCTAAATTACATAGATAAGTATCTCTTCCAACAACAATACTATTTTTTAAAACTTCAATAAATTTGAATGGGTCTTTATATCTAAATATAGCAGCATTAACAAGAACTGCACTGGCTCCTAGCGAAACTGCAGTATAAGCATCTTGTGGAGTTTTTAATCCCCCTTCAGCAATAATTGGAATATTAACTTCTTTGCATAATTGCTGGAGAAATTCAGGATCAGTAAGACCTTCATCCGAACCAATATCACTCATTAATACTCGAATGCACAAACATCCAATTCTCTCTAATTTTTTAGCTGTATCTATATCCCCTTTATCTATAATTGGAAGTATCTGATATCCTTTTTTTATAAGTTCATCTGCTGCTTCAAATACAGCTTCATTTATAGGTTTCGTCCCTTTATCATTAAGGACCTCCAATTTAATCATTTTGCAATTAGTACAAACTGCCCCAAATACCGCCTTATCTATTGCCTCCTTTGGAGTTAGTGCATGATTAGTATTTATAAGTATTGTATACTTATCGACATCTAAGTATTTTTTTATATCAGCAAATTTTATACCAAAATATCCAATTGGAAAATCATCAATAGACTTAAAAGATATATAATCTCCATGAGTATATATTGTAATAAAATCAGTTTCTGAAAGTTTTATAAGATTACTTGCTATCTTAGGGTTACTAATACTTACATTTGGCTCACCAAAACAATGAAGAAGCCTAGACTTATACCCAATTCCACCCATAACAAAAAAATCATTTTTCATATTAAATTTCCATTCCGCCGCCAAAGTCGGCGGCATAAAATTATTAGTTGCGATAAAGAATATACAACTTAACGCATAGCCTATTAATTACCATTTCAAGTACCTTAACAACGAATCAATAAAACCACTGACAGCCTTATGAATCTCTTTTACTGAACTATAAAACAAATTGTTTATTATTTCTAATTTCAGCCAGCCCCACAGTCCTTCAATCAAATTCAGCTTAGGGCTATAGGGTGGCAGAAAGACAAATTGTAAACTGTCTTCATGTTCAAGTAAAAATGGTTCAAGCAACTTCGCATGGTGGATACGGGAATTATCCAGAATCATTACGATTTTTCCTGTAGGATAGAGCTTAATGATATTCTGAAGAAAACTTTTAAAGACCTCCGCATGATATTTTTCATTCTCTTCACAGTAAATATGACCTGTTTCATAATTCAGAACACCTAAAAGTTTTACTCCTTCATTCTTACCGTAAGTAGGAATAATCCACTGCTGACCATTGTGGAACCATGTTTTCTGAATTGCCTGATAATCACGAATCATGGACTCATCTTCGAACAGGATAAGGTCAATATTTCCGTCAAGAAGGTTTTTTAAAAGTTCAAAATTCTGCTTGAACTGTTCCTGCTTCTGAGGGTCAGCCTTTGATAGCGTATAAGTCGGTCTTGTAAAACTTAAATCCATGCGGTACATTACTTCTACCATTCCACGATGACTGTACTCCACACCCCATGTTTTCTTTACCCACTCTTGAACTATATTGATATACCAGTTCTATCGATTGGGAAAGCCGACTTCATCAGGAGTTTTCGTTGTAATTATCAACTCTAATTTCTACTCCTTCTCTGGTGTAAGAAGCCTTGAAGCACCTGGAATTTGTTTTGGGTTAAGTCCCTTAGACCATCCTTTTTAAACATGGATATATAGGTACCTATTATATGCTCACAGACCTTCGAAATATCTCTATTAGCATAGCCTTTAAGGTGAAGGTAGATTACCCTATATCGCTGGTAAATCCGTTTATCCTTTGTTTGTTTCATAGCTGCTTTTATTGCCTGTATTTCAGGGTTTTGGTTATCTTGCTTATGTATCATATCTGCTATTAGCATTGTATAAACCGCAATTCTAAGTCATATTCACGGTTAACATAATACTGCATTTTTTTACCTGCCTTGAGGTAATTGTTGGTTCAAGTCTAAACAAAAAACTTCGTTCATTCTTAAGTTTTTTCCTATCTTCTTTTCAATAACAATTGGCTAGGTCCTGTTGCGCTGAGTATTCCGGCATAAATTATACCGGCTGTCCGGTGTCAGGAAACCGCTATTCCGTTCAGTCGAAAACCGCAGTTCCGGTAATGGAAACCAGATGGATATCCCGCTTAGCGTAGCAATTTATACTCCTAGCGTAGTATTTCAACAAAAATGCCATAGTGCCTGTATAGTTAGTATATGCACTGGTTATCAGTGTAAATAAATTATACAGGGGGTCATAAAAAATGACCAAATACCGAGAAATACTTAGGTTACATAGTCTTGGGGTCAGCCAGCAAAATATCGCCTATAGCTGCAGTGTGTCCAAGAAGACTGTTAACCGCATCATCAATCGCGCCAAGGAAATAAATATTGCTTGGCCGCTTGATGATAACCAAACCGATGACATTCTTGATGGCATGTTTGCCCAAAGCCGTAAAAAAGACGTCCCTACTAAGCGAAAACCTGACCTTGCCTATACCCATAAAGAGCTGCTTAAAAATGGTGTCAGCAAGAAGCTCCTGTGGACAGAATACCTGGAGGAATGCCGCCTTAGTGGTACGGAACCACTTATGTATTCTCAGTTCTGTTATCACATCCAGCAGGATGAGCAGAAGCGCCGTGCCACCATGCATATAAACCGTAAGCCAGGCGAACAGATCGAAGTGGACTGGGCTGGCGACCCTGCCCACATAATAGACCCGGACACTGACGAAGTCACGGATGCTCACTTGTTTGTCGCTGTTATGACCTATAGCCAGTACGCCTACGTTGAAGCTTTCATCAACGAGAAACAGCAGGCTTGGATTACGGCTCATGTCCATATGTATGGATTTTTCGGCGGCGTTACAAAGATTCTCGTTCCGGATAATTGCAAAACCGCTGTATCCCACAACGGGGGTTGGTATAGCCAACAGCTCAACACGGTGTACCACGAAATGGCGGAACATTACAGTACCGCCATCATCCCCGCCAGAGTACGTAAACCCAAGGATAAGCCCAACGTAGAAGGTTCTGTGGGCAATATCTCAACATGGATCACCGCCGCCCTGCGTAATGAGCAATTCTTTTCGCTATCGGAATTGAACCAGGCAATCCGGAATAAGCTTGCGGCTTTTAACTCCCGCCTTTTTCAAAAGAAAGAGGGTAGCCGGATAAGCCTCTTCCGCGACGAAGAACTGCCATTACTGGCCCCATTACCTGCTACCCGCTATGAACTGGCGGAATGGAAACAAGCCACCGTTCAGTTCAATTATCACATATCCATCGAAGGAATGCTATACTCAACTCCTTACGAATATATCAAGCGTAAAGTGGATGTGAGGATAACAGATAAAACCATTGAAGTTTTTTACAACCATGGCCGTATTGCTTCCCACCGAAGGCTGTTTGGACGGAAAGGCCAATACAGCACGATCGTGGGACATATGCCGCAAGACCACCAGAAGTATCTTGAGTGGGACGGCGACCGCTTCCGCAAATGGGCTAAGCAGATTGGAAGCAATACACATCAAGTAGTGAATAATATTCTCGCCTCCGGACACGTGGAGCAACAGGCATATAGAAGTTGTATGGGGCTTTTGAAGCTTGTCGACCGTTACTCGACCGACCGTTTGGAAACCGCATGCAAGAAAGCGCTTTCCTATACATCATCCCCAAGCTACAAAAGCATAAAAAACATCCTCATTGCCGGGCAGGACAAGCCCCAGGAATCTAGCCCTGCGCCAACGCATAACACTTACGGCATTACAAGGGGTGCCAGCTATTACGGAGGTAAAACAAAATGACCAATCAGAGCACGATTCATAAGCTAATCGAAATGCGCTTCACCGCGCTTGCAGATGCTTTCCGTAACCAGCTGAACGACCCCAAAATGAAGGATGTCCCGTTTGAAGACCGGTTTGGAATGCTGGTAGATATCGAGTATAGCAACCGTAAAAACAATCGCCTGAAAAGGCTGATTAAGCAGGCAGGGTTTGAACAATCGGATGCTGTAATCATGGATATCAACTATACTTCTGGACGCAAACTAAACAAGGAGCTCATCCACCGGCTTGCAACCTGTGAATACATAACCGAACACAGGAATCTGTTTATTACCGGAGCAACCGGCAGCGGCAAAACTTACATGGCCTGTGCTTTCGGCATGGAAGCCTGCAAGCAATACTACACAACAAAATATGTGCGGCTTCCAGATTTGCTTCTCGACCTTGAAATGGCGAGGAATGATCGTGAATACCGGAGAGCCTTGAGCAAGTATACAAATCCGATGCTGCTCATTCTGGATGAATGGCTCCTCCTAAAACCTACGGAAAATGAGCGGAAGGACATCTTCGAACTGCTCTCCCTCCGCAGGAAAAGGTCTTCCACCATCTTCTGTGCCCAATACAAATCAGAAGGATGGTATGAGCAATTGGGTGGGGACGGAAGCCCCTTGGCGGACGCCATCCTTGACCGTATTGTACATGACGCCTATAAGATCAATATCGAACCCATTGACCAATCCAAAGACATCTCCATGCGAGAGGTCTATGGCTTGGACAAAAGGCTAAGCGAGTGATTCTGTGGCAATAGGCGGTTTCCGAGTTCCGGACAATCGGTTTCCGATTTTCTGGAACTGCGGCTCCGCCGCAACGGTATATTCA
>VEPD01000287.1 GCA_012027035.1 Ruminiclostridium sp.
ACATACCTGTTATACTGGTACCAGTGGAGTCCGTATCCATCCTTCCAGCAATATAAGTTTGTGTGTTACTTACACCATGATAAGCAGCGATCATCTGTCCAACGACGGGCGCACAATAATTAGCTTGCTCCTGTGCAAATAAAGAGACATCGAGGATGTTGAGTGATTGCGTTGTAACCAGAGTTTTTGAGCCTTCAATTTCATTAGAGCGCTTTTTTTCTGCTATTTCACGAAACTTCTTATCATTTTCCTCCCAAACAGAGATGCGTTTTATCTTTTCATTATCAGGAATATTGTCATATATAGACCATACGCCTGGTTCATTATTCTCAGTCATCCTTTCAGGAATAATTGAGTAGTCATAAGCATCTACGAACATCCGCTGCTCTTTATTTGTATTTAAGTCGTGTAACTTCACCATTATCCCGATTTTCGGATAACTATAAGAAACCAGTGTGGCGGAAGTGATCTCACTATCTTTATAATTTTCCTTTGCATTCTTTTTTGCCATCTGTAGCGCAGCATCATAATCCAATGCAAGAGGCTTGAGTCCTATAGTCCGAATTGATTCTCCGAGTACCTTACTTGCACTAGTTTTGATTGATCCAACGCTCTTACCATCTTTTTCAACTGAGAATTGATAAAATAGCTTCTTTCCATTTATATCATAGATGGCCATAGGTTCGGGATTTATTGCCGCACCATTCCAGTCTGTACCCTTAAGTCCTGGAGAGCCTGCCGTCAGAAACTCCAATAAAGCAATGGTAGCATGTTCTCTTGCTTTTTCTATTCCAATGTAGTTATTTTCAACTATATCCACATTACTTTTTGCGCTCACAATAGGCACAAACGCCATGCTCAACAGCAACATCGCCGCAAGCATCGCGCCTAACTGTAGTCCTTTACTTTTCTTCATATTCCATACTCTCCTTTTGTATTTTCTTTGCTGCCCTCAGGCGCAGCGCTGGCTTTAAATAAGTTCAAAGCAAATACTATTTTGCCTTCGGGCTATCTGGAGTTCAGTTGCTCTTGCGAAACGGCTGAACCCCACGTTTTTAATGGTCAGTAAAATCCGTCGTTAGAGTTTCATCCCTCCAACCTGCCAACTTTACCACCCATTTTTTGCACAGATTTTTTTTATCTGTACACCAAGCTTATTTTCATGTATATTATTTAAATATATCGTTTTTTTTTTTGAATTATTACAAAAAACTAAAAAGAAATGTTTAAATAATTAATTATGGTGCTAAAATATTGAAAATGATTCATATTTTTATGAATTAAACGCGGGGAATTAAGAATGTTTTTAAAAAATCCATATATATCAATCCTTATATTAAAAGGAAGTATCGTTGACATCTCTGTAGTGGTGATAACATGCGCCATTCTGGGTACATGGGATTACAGGGCAGCTATTGTTATCCTTGCAGGAATAATGATTCACAGCGGGTGCGATATAATAAATGATATTGTTATTTTCAACCGCGCTCGTTCTTTCACTCAACCTGAGCTTGATTCTATTTGTGTTTTCTTTAATAGGAATCGTTGTCGGCGGCATCATGTACTCACACCCATCATTCAGGTTCAAGGGCAAACCCGGAATTGCAATGGCGGATATAGCGTTGTGTTTTGCTCTGGAATCGATAGGCATCTGGAGTATATATGCACCAGTTGACTCCGATAGCCTTCTGGTTGCAGTCTATGTTTTTGTACTTGTATTTTCACTTACCTTCATGAAGGATTTCAAGGATGTGGCAG
>VEPD01000091.1 GCA_012027035.1 Ruminiclostridium sp.
CATCAGACTCAATCCATATAATAGAATACCCGAAGACATCGAACTCAGGATAATATATTTCATACTGGCTTCTTTTGATTTGTCATCCCCTTTGAAAGCCACTAAAATACTAAAGGAAATGGTCATTAATTCCAGACCGACATACTTGGTGATAAGTTCTCCGGCGGACGCCATGATCATCATTCCCAGAAGCGCCGAAACAATGAAGGCATAGTATTCGCCCTGCTTGAATGCATGATAGTCCCTGGAGACCAAAACGGTCAATATGGCTGCAATAAGAAACAGCTGCTTAAAAAAAGTACTGAAGGAATCAAAAATATAAATGCCATCAAACAGAGTTTGCGATTGACTGCTATTAAATAAGGAAATCACAAAAATAACAGAAAGTCCTATTCCGGCCAATAAGCCGAATTTCTCTTTTTGCTTCGGCAACATCAGGTTTATTACCAGAAGCAGAAGGCATAAAGCTCCTGTTAAAAGCTCAACTAGATAATTAGCCATTAAAATCCTCCTACAAAGTAACATATTAACATATATTTCTCACTGTGCCCAAGACACAAAATCTTTTGAAAACTCTCAACTATCAACTATCAACTATCAACTCTTTCAAGCTATTCACCTGGCACAGCCTATAATAGCCTGTTCATTAGAGGAATCACCCCATTATGAATGAGATCTATCAGCGGCGACGGGAACAGGCCGAATAAAATCAATACACCCGCCAAAATAACTATAGGAACCATTTCTACTCCCTTCGCATCCTTTAAATGATCCCATTCCTCTTTCCTGGGACCGAAGAAAGTATCCTGGACCACCTTCAATACGTATAGAGCGGTAATGACGATTCCCAGAATCGCCAGAATGGAAATAACCTTGAAAGGTATGAAGGAGAATAGTAATGTTGTTTTACTGAAAGAACCTGTAAATATGAGAAATTCAGCGACAAAATTATTCAGTCCCGGCAAGCCAAGCGACGCCAGTCCGGTAATCAGGAAGCCTATGCCTACCCTGGGCATCTGATGCATCAAGCCTCCGAACCGTGCGATCTCCCTTGTATGGGCTTTATTGTAAATATTGCCAACAAGGGTAAAGAATAATGCCGTCATGATACCGTGGGCAAACATTTGGGCTACCGCGCCGTCAAGACCTGCATAATTTAAAGAGGCAATCCCCAAAAGCACATAGCCCATATGGCTTACACTGGAATAACCTATAACAAACTTCAAATCTTTTTGGACCATGGCAACCATAGCGCCGTAAACCACATTAGCCAAACACAGTACAACAATCAGAGGAGCCCAGAATTTCGCCCCTTCCGGGAAAAGAAAAATTCCTGCACGAATAATCCCGTAGCCTCCCAGCTTCATCAAAACTCCGGCATGGAGCATACTGACAGCCGTTGGCGCAGCCACATGCCCATCCGGAGACCAGGTATGAAACGGCCACATGGGAACTAAAAATCCAAAGCCCATCATTATCAGGAAAAATGCAAATTTTTGGAATCCGAAACTATACTTTATAGTACTCAGTAGTTGGATGTCAAAGGTCCTTACTCCCAGGTTGCCTGCATAGATAAAAGTTGATATGATGCCTACTAAAGCAAGCACGCCGCCCACCAGCAAATAAAGAGTAAGTTTCATGGCTGCATAATCTTTTCGTGTACTTCCCCATACGCCTATCAGGACAAACATCGGAATAACAGCTACTTCAAAGAATATGTAGAAGAAAAACAGGTCACGGGAAATGAATACCCCGAAAACACCCGACACCAGCAAAAGCAAAAATATAAAGAACTCCTTGATCCTCTGTTCCATATGCCAGGACGCGAATACGCCTGTAAAAATAACGATGGATGTAAGCAGTATCAAAGGCAGACTCAGACCGTCAACTCCCACGGAATAGCTAATTCCGAAAGCAGGAATCCAGGAATAGGTCTCTTGAAACTGCAATCCCCCCATTCCTTTATCATAGGTTAAGAAAGCTGCAATTGAGAGCACTAGTGAAATAAAAGTAACCGCTGCCGCTGTTAACTTTATTTCCTTTTCCCTGGCTGCCGGAATAAATAAAATTATCGCAATACCTAATATTGGAGCCAATAAAATTAATGTTAAAATAGGGAATTGCATCTGTATACCCTCCTCAAATCGGTACAGCTAGCCAAAGAATCAATAAGGCTATTGCCATAAAAAATAAAAATGCATAATTTTGCAGGCTGCCAGTTTGAACAAACCTGAGTTTTGTTCCTATTTTTGCTATCAAGGCAGTAAATCCGTTTAAAAAGCCGTCCACTATGTTTCGATCCACCCAGTAAAAGGCTTTGGCAATTCTCAGAACAATATTGTCATATAGCCATTGATAAGCTTCATTCAGATAATATTGGTTGAAGAGAAGCTTGTAAACCGGCTTGAATCTTTCTTGAAGCGCTTGGGCGGATACTGCCTTCCTGCCATATATAAGCCAGCCCAGAATAATTCCGCCTAAAGCAACAGCGACTGATGCGCCCATAATCATATAGTTCGGTCCCGCATGACCTTCAGCTTCAAAATATATAAATGAACCAAAAGATTTACTTAAGAAACCATAGAAAACTGCAAAAACCGATAAAATGACCAGAGGCAGAGTCATCACCCAGGGCGATTCGTGTCCCGAATGCTTTTGTCTGTCCTCTCCGAAGAAAACGGTAAAAACCAGGCGCGCCATATAAAACGCAGTCAGGAATGCCGTCGTCAAACCTAAAAAATATAAAAACTTATAGCCATTTTCGTAGGTCACAGTCAAAATCTCATCTTTGCTGAAAAAGCCGGCAAAGGGCGGTATTCCGGCCAGAGCCAGTGAACCGATAATAAAGGTCACACTGGTGACTTTCATTTTTTTAATCACGCCGCCCATTTCGAAAATATCCTGGGTATGAATGGCATGAATAATACTTCCGGCGCCCAGGAATAACAAGGCTTTAAAGAATGCGTGGCTCGTAAGGTGAAACATGCCGGCAGTCATTCCGCCAACTCCCATTGCCATAACCATATAACCCAGCTGGCTCATGGTTGAGAAGGCCAATATCCTTTTTAAATCCCTTTGCACCAGAGCGACAGTACCTGCTATAAAAGCAGTTATCCCACCTATATAGGCAATTATCAGGCTAACTTCCTGTATCGAGAAAAACAAAATATAGCCGCGGGCCAGAAGATAAACACCTGCTGCAACCATGGTGGCCGCATGAATCAAAGCGCTTACCGGAGTCGGACCCTCCATGGCGTCCGGAAGCCAGACATGCAGCGGGAACTGGGCCGACTTTGCCACCGGGCCTGTAAAAATCAAAATAGCGGTTATGGTAAGAAAAGCTATATTTGCATAAGCCGGAATACCAGCTGCAAGCTCTCTGAAATTAAATGTCCCAAAAGCGATGAAAAGACAAAGTATTCCTATCAGAAATCCGAAATCCCCCACCCTGTTGGTTACAAAGGCCTTCTTATTTGCTTCCACCGCCGAAGGCTTGTGAAAATAGAAGCCAATGAGGAGATAGGAACACAATCCTACCAATTCCCAGAAGAAAAACATCTGGAAGTAGTTGTTGGCAATCACCAAACCCAGCATAGAGCTGCTGAACAGGGACAGATATGCGAAAAACCGGGAGAAACCCGCATCATTATGCATATATCCCCAGGAATATATCTCAACCATTAAACCTACAAAAGTAACAATCAGCAGCATAACAGCTGTGAGCGGATCGACCAGTACCCCCGCGTCGATATGTACCGGAGCTGTAAGCCAAGAAACCGCATATTCAACCGGATGCTCCATACTGACCCCGGAGGTGATGACGTCATAAAAAACCCCCAGCGAAAATAATAATGAAACGGACATGCCCGCTATTGCAATCATGGCGCTGATACCCTTAAAACGCTTTGTAATAAAGGAGATAAGCACGAAAGAAACAACAGGGAAAATTGGAATTAACCAGGCCAAATTAATAAATGTCATCATCTCACCTACCACTTTAATATATTGAAATCCTCTACATTGGTTGTAGCGCGGCTGCGGTAAATATTTATGACAATGGCCAGCCCCACCGCGATCCCGGCTGCAGCAACTACAAAGATAAATATGGCGAAAATATGCCCTGTAACCTTAGCGGGAGCCAGGAATCTGTTAAAAGCCACTAAATTAATAATGGCTGCATTCAGCATAAGCTCCACCGACATCAAAACGCTGATGACGTTTTTTTTCGCAAACGCTCCAAAAAGACCTATGCAAAACAAAGCTGCCGCTAATATCAGATAACCTTCCAAACCAACCATTCAGTCCTTCACCCCTTTGGTTAAAATAATGGCGCCTGCTATAGCTATTAACAAAAGTATCGCCGCAACCTCAAACGGAATCATATAATTACCGAACAGGCCGTCCGCAATAGCGCCCATGGTGTCCTGCACCGCCAGCTTTTCATAAGAAATACGGCTGGTCAGGACTATCCGGACAATCAGCCCGAAAAAACCCAGGCAAAATATCAGACTGATCCATCTCAATTTATTAAAAGGATTACTTTCATTCATATCGATTCTTCTTGTTAACATGACAGCAAATACTATCAGGATGGAAATAGCGCCGGCGTATACCAGAATCTGTACAAAAGCCAGAAACTCCGCTTCCAGCAGAATGAAAACCACTGCGACTCCTACAAAGGTCAGGATCAGCATTAATGCGCTATGAACAATATTTTTAAAATGGACGACTCCAATGGCAAAAACAACAATAAGAACTGCTATTGGCCAAAAAACATAAGGCGAAATCATGATTTGTCCTCCTTACTGTGAAGTATCAGTTTTGTTTTTGCTTTATCGCAAACACTCAATTCAAAATTCTGGGTAAAGCCCAATGCCTGTGAGGGGCAGCTTTCAACACAGAGACCGCAAAAAAGACAGTTCATCATTTCCATTTGATAATTGCTTACATGTTTTTTATTGTCTGCACCCTTTTCACCGTTAACCGTAATGACTCTATTGGGACAGCTCAAGGCACAAATTCCGCAAGCGCTGCACTTTTCCGGATCCAGTTTGAAGGAACAACGCGAACGCGGCGGTAATTGGGGTTTTTGTTCGGGATACTGCTGTGTGATATTCTTTTCAAACAAGTGGCCCAAAGTCACTCTGATACCATTGATCAAGCCTTTGCCAAACATCCGTATCATCCCTTCATCAATTGAAAAATTTGGATACCTATCCCGGTAAGTAAAATATTAGCCAGCGAAATAGGGATAAGGTACTTCCAGTTAAAATTCATCATATGGTCCAGCCTGATCCTGGGAAAAGTCCAGCGAACCAGCATAAACAATAAAATCATAAAATATGTTTTCAGGATGAACCATAGCCAGGAAGGCAATACCGGACCGCTTGGCCCACCAAGGAACAACGTCGTGGCCAGTGCGGAAACCGCAATCATATGCGTATATTCAGCCATATAAAACATAATATACCGGATACCGCTGTATTCCGTAAAAGGTCCCGCAATAATTTCCTGTTCACCTTCAGGCAGGTCGAAAGGC
Organism: Ruminiclostridium sp.; assembly: GCA_012027035.1. Lineage (GTDB taxonomy): Bacteria > Bacillota > Clostridia > Acetivibrionales > DTU013 > MnB-11. The sequence goes on from VEPD01000091.1 coordinate 5,540, forward strand.
CCCCTGTTCAGTTCCGCCGTGGCGGCGATAAAATAAATAACAAAAGCGACCGGCTGTAAAAAAACGAACCAGACCTTGCTTTGCGCTGAAACAATTTCAGTCATTTTCAGGGAGCCGCTCAGCATAACTATACCCAGAAGGGAAAAGATCATAGGTATTTCATAGCTGATCACCTGAGCCACCACTCGCATCCCGCCAAGGAGGGAAAACTTGTTTCTGGACCCCCAACCGGCCATCAGGACAAAAACTGAAGATAAGCTGGCAACAGCCAAAAAATAAAACAACCCCAGGTTCAAATCAGCTATCACCATATTTTTCCCAAAGGGTAAAACTACGTAAACCAATAATGCCGGAACCATAACAAGCAGGGAGGCTAAACGGAAAACCCAGCGGTCGGCCTTCTCAGGTATGATATCTTCTTTTGAAAACAGCTTCACCACATCAACCAGGGTTTGCATCAAACCCCGCGGCCCCACCCTGTTTGGTCCCGGACGCTGCTGCAGAAAGGCGCTGAACTTTCTTTCCAGATAAATCAAATACATAATATTCAGCAAAACAAAAGCAACAACATATAAAAAATATACCAGGCCCTTAGAAATGTTCTCCATTTTTCTCTCCCCTTACCGATCAATTTCCCCTAATACAGGATCAAGTGAAGCCAAAATAACAACCGCATCCTGAATAGTGCCGCCTTTAGCCATTTCAGGGAAGGCGCCGATATTGACAAAAGAAGGCGCATGTATATGTAGCCTATAAGGTTTGTCCGACCCGTCGCTTGCCAGATAATAGCCCAAGGCGCCTTTAGAACCCTCAATCTGATGGTAAACAGCTCCGCTTGGCGGTTTCAGCACCCTCGGGACTTTAGTCAGCACCGGCCCGTCTTCTATTTGCTGCAAGGCCTGTTTGATTATTTTCATGCTTTCTTTCATCTCGCCTATACGCATCATCCACCGGTCAAAACAATCGCCGTTTTTTCCGGTAATCACTTTAAAATCAAAGCGTGGATAAATACCGTACGGGGTATCGCGCCTTAAGTCCATATCAACGCCTGAAGCCCTCAGATTCGGCCCTGTCAAGCCATAAGCCAAAGCTTTTTCCCCGCTTATCACACCGACGCCCTGCGTCCTTGCTCTGAAGATTTCATTACCGGTAATGATACGGTCATATTCATCAAAGTTTTTATCCATCCCTGAAAAGAATTTGTTCAATGCCGGAACAAATTCATCCGGCAAATCATAGCAAACACCGCCGATACGCATATAGCTCGTAGTGATTCTATTACCCGAAACCATCTCAAACAAGTCCAGAACTTTTTCCCTGTCCCTGAATAAATACATCCAGGCCGAAAAGCCATTGATATCCAGCGCCATACTGCCTAAGAATACCATGTGGCTGGCAATCCTTTGCAGTTCGCCCATAATGATGCGGAGATATTCAGCCCTTTCCGGAACTGTAATCCCCGCAAGTTTTTCGACAGCCAGGACATAGCCTAATTCATTCAACATGCCGGACAGGTAATCCAGTCTGTCGGTATAAGGTACAAATTGCGCATAAGTTCTGGATTCAGCTATTTTTTCCATTCCACGATGCAAATAACCGATAACATTTTCAACATTAACCAGGTATTCTCCATTCAAAGTCAAAATAGCCTGATACACACCAAGGGTACTGGGATGCTGTGGTCCAAAATTCAAAGTCATTTCTTCCGTATGCAATCCGTTGTTCTGCTGCTCCGCCACCATACATCCTCCTCTTTACCGCCGTGAAGTAACTATATAATTCTTACGTAACGGATGCCCTATAAAGTTCTCCGAACACAAAATCCTTTTAAGATCCGGATGACCGGTAAACTTTATTCCAAACATGTCGAATACTTCTCTTTCCTGCACATTTGCCGACAGCCACTCCCGGGACAGGGAAGGAATCTCAAGCTTATCATCAAGCCTCGCCTTGATTCCAATCATCTCATGGTCGGCTAACGACAAAAAATGATATACACAGCTTAACCTTTCTTCTTCCAAAGCCGTGATATCAACCAAAAAATCAAAGCCATACTCTTTTACCTTATTGATAACATCTGCAAAAATAACAGTATCCAAAACAATAACGCTATTAGAATTCTCAATAATCTCAATCTTTTCAGGATATTCGCCCTTTAGCGCCGAAAACAGATTCTCACTTAAACTACTCAACCTTATTCACCACTTTCGGATGGATTATTTTTTCTTTTAAAGTCAGAAGGCCGTGAAACAAAGCTTCGGGCCGCGGAGGACATCCCGGAATAAATACGTCGACAGGCAATAAGGTATCTGCGCCCGGAACTACATTGTAGGAATCCGCAAAAGGACCGCCGCTGATGGCACAATTCCCCATGGCAACAACCCATTTGGGTTCCGGCATTTGTTCATAGATCCTTTTCACCACAGGCGCCATCTTGTCGGTAATTGTTCCGGCGACTATCATCAAATCCGCCTGCCTCGGCGATGCGCGAAAAACTTCATATCCGAAGCGGGAAATATCATAACGTGCGCCCCCTGCAGCCATCATCTCTAAAGCGCAGCAGGCCAGCCCGAAGGTAAGAGGCCAAAAAGAATGGGCACGGGAATAATTCAATAAATCATCTAATTTGGTCAATATAATATTTTTCTCAATTTGTTGTTCAACAGTTTTGCTCTCTCCCGGGTTTACTTCCACTTTAATACCGCCTCCTTCCACACATACCATAAGCCAATGATTAAAATACCTATAAAAATAATCATTTCAATAAATGCAAATATACCAAGCGCCCTAAACTTCACTGCCCATGGCAGAAGAAAAACTGTTTCGATATCGAAAAGCATGAATATCAAGGCGTACATAAAATAGCTGACATTAAATCTGATCCATGTCGGTCCCTTGGTTTCAATACCGCATTCGTAAGTGGATAATTTCTCTTTATTCGGCTTTTTAGGTCTTAATAAAGTGGATATGAGTAAAAGAAGTATCCCGAAAACAGCTGAGGCAATAAGAAAAACACCAATTATGATATAGTCCCGCAAAACTTACCGCTCCCTCCGATTGACAGTTCAAGTCCTTAGTTAAATTTTCGTCAAACCGTTATAATATGTTGCAATAATTATTATATACAGATGAATGAATAAAATTATTGCAAAAATTACTTAAGGTAATATAGTTAAATTTTCGTCAAACCCTAGTAAACCTATAGCAATAGTTAAGATGTATTCACCATGGATATTATACAGACAATTTCATGATGCGTCAATAGAGTTTAGTTCTATAAATGGCAATACCTGGCACAAAATTGTAAATTTTTACGAAGCTTTGGATTTATTTATGATACGTTTCACCATTGTTGATTTTAAAAGCACGGTAGATCTGCTCAAGAAGAATTAGCCTTGCCAGCTGGTGCGGAAAGGTCATATCAGAAACGGAGAGTCTGAGACTCGCATTACCGGTTACAGAATCATGCAGTCCCAGTGAGCCCCCGATTATGAAGGTGATGTGTGATATGCCGGAAACAAAGTATCCCTGCAATCTGGCGGCGAAAGCTTCCGAATCAAGCTTCACACCTTTCACGTCAAGCGCCACCACAAAAGAGCCTTCCTTCAGCTTCTTCAATATCCTGTCGGCTTCCTTTTTTTTAACCTGCTCCTCCTGTGCCGGACTCAGGGACACCGCAGCCTGTTCGTCCTCCGCCTCAATCATCTGCAGCCCGCAAAAGCGCGATAATCGCTTGGCATACTCCTGTATGCCATCCCTCAGATATTTCTCTTTAATTTTACCCACTGCAATAATGGTAATATTCATAATTCAATTACCTTGCCGACTTTGTCTCTCAAGACTACATCCAGCATTATATCGGTGCCGACGCACATCTGCTTTTCAAATAAGGCATTGCAGACCGTCTGATAAGCCAGTTCGGGAAAGTTGTTCTCCCTGCTGAGGTGCCCCAGCAGGAATCTTTTTGTACCCTTCTGGGCCATATACGCAATTACCTTGCCGGCAGATTCATTGGAAAGATGCCCATATTTGCCTGCGATCCTTTTCTTCAAATGCCATGGATAAGGCCCGATCCTCAGCATTTCTGCATCGTGGTTGGATTCCAGCAGCAGCAGATCGCTGTCTTCCAGGCAGTTCAGGAGATCGAGGCTGATATGGCCGATATCGGTGGCAATGGTGACCTTTTTGTTTTCTGCCAAAAAATTATATCCTACAGGTTCACATGCGTCATGGGGTATTGGAAATGAATTAATGGCAATATCACCTATCCGGAATTCCATTCCCGTCCTGAAACACATCCTGTTAATAAGATTTACAGGCCCCAGCATAGCGTTCATCGCTTCCCAGGTGTTCTCATTTGCATACACCGGCAGATTGAACTTTCTTGAGAGAATTCCCGCACCTTTGATATGATCAATATGCTCATGAGATATTAAAACAGCGCTCAGTTCCATCGGATTCTCTCCTATTGAAACCAGCGCCTCGGTGATTCTTTTTGCACTTAAGCCGGCGTCAATAAGAAGCTTTGTGCCGCCGACACTTAAAAATATGGAATTTCCGCTGCTGCCACTGTACAAACTGCAGAATTTGATCATTTTATCCGTGCTTTCCAGGCGATCGATTTAATGTAACGCCTACGCCGGAATAAATCCGGCTTCGGCTTACGCAGGCCTACGCCTGCGCGCCACGCTTTCACGTGGCGATTAAACAACGTCAGTGGAGGATCGCTACCCGCCACTGACAGCTTTTTCAATCTGAATCCCGCCACCTAAGAGGCGGGGGACTGATGACGTTGTTCAATTACCGCCATATTGCATGTAGATTTTTCACTGCATCCGGAATGACACCCGCCGGCTACTCCTGCTCTGTTACTCTTTCGATATCCGCTCCAAGAGCTTTCAGTTTGCCTGTAAAATCCTCATAACCCCTGTCTATGTACTTAATATTATGAACTTCCGTCTTTCCCTCCGCTATCAGTCCGGCAATGACGACCGCCGCTCCCGCCCGGAGGTCTATTGCATTTATCGGCGCCCCCGTCAATTTGACCGGTCCTTCTATAACGGCTATATTACCTTCCACCTTTATCTGTGCGCCCATACGTTTCAATTCATCTATGTATTGGAACCGATGAGGCCATATTCCTTCAGTGATCGTACTTGCGCCATCTGCAAGACATAACAATACGGTGGCCGGAGGATGCAGATCCGTAGGGAATCCCGGATACGGAAGCGTTTTGATATTGGCTTTATGGAATTTCCCTTTACAGCTGACCCTTATCCAATCCTCGCCCTCTACCACATTGATATTCATCTCGATCAGCTTGGCGGTTAATGATTCCATGTGCTTGGGTATGACATTCCTTACAGTAACGTCGCCTTTTGTAGCTGCAGCGGCAATCATAAAGGTACCGGCTTCAACCATATCGGGTATGATTGAGTGGGTTTTACCGCCCTTCAGCATACTGACGCCCTTGATCTTGATTACATCAGTACCTGCACCTTTTACACTGGCTCCCATGGCGTTTAAAAAATTTGCGGTATCTACCACATGAGGTTCCTTGGCTGCATTTTCTATAATGGTAACGCCCTCTGCCTTCACCGCCGCCAGCATAAGGTTTATTGTAGCCCCTACGCTTACTACATCCAGATAAATCTGGCTGCCCGCAAGCCTGTCTGCATGGAGCCTGACAATCCCATGCTCGATAGTGACAGATGCACCCATTGCTTCGAAACCTTTGATATGCTGATCCATAGGCCTGAAGCCAAAATCACAGCCTCCGGGCAAGGCGACCTCAGCCCGCTTGAAGCGGCCCAACAAAGCCCCCAATAAATAATAGGAGGCTCTCATACTGTTTATCATTTCATATGAAGCTTGATAGGAATTTATTTCACCGGCGTCTATAAGAATTGTATTTCTGTCTTCGACTGTAACTTTCGCCCCCAGTTGTCTTAGGGTCTCCTCAAGTATTCTTGCATCCCTGATGTCGGGAATGTTTTCTATCCTGCAGGTACCATTTACAAGCAGTGCCGCCGGCAAAACCGCTACAGCCGCATTTTTTGCGCCGCTGATATACACGTCGCCCTGTAAAGGCTTCCTGCCGTTTATTACAATTTTCTCCAATACAACTGCACTCCCTTTATCTTTTGCGTTCTCCCCTATTATAACATTATATCCGGCAGTTTAACAATGCCATCTTTTTTATTACCATGCCTGTTAATGTAATCTTCTTTTTTATTATTCGGAAGGTTCGATTTCCTTTCCGTCGGATGCCCCGAACCAACGGGGTTTGATTGATCCCTTGACCTTGATTCTCCACACCGGCAGCTGCTCCGATGATTGCAGGCCGTTCTCGTCCCGACCGGCTTCCTTATAGCCCAGATCAATTGCTGTAATGACCGCTTTATCCGAGCCGGCGAAGTTTTCCAGTAAAATCTGATATGCCGTCGATATGTCGCTGATTTCTTCCGATGAAAAACCATTGATCTTCCTTTGGCCGGCCTCAAGGCGGGTAACTCCCTTATCAGTTACTACTGCCTTAAGATAATTATCAAAAACCAAATACCCCTTGTATTTTTCCAGATATGTAAAAGCGACGCTGCTTCCCTCCCTTTCAGGCAATCCATCCCGCACATACGATGGATTATCAAGCTTTCTGTCCTTTAGAAACTTTTTCAGGTATTTTTCGGTTTCGCTTAAATCGGATATATTTACAGTATCATCAGGCATTCCGTTCAAATATGTAAAAGTGTTTGGTCCGGTAAAGACTAATTTCTTCATCCCATTTTCAAATGTCTTTTCTTCGCCGCCGGTTTCACCGCCTGTATCAGTCTTTATACCCAATAACTTTTCAACCAGCCCGGCAGTTTCCAGACTCCAGTTTTCAAATCTCAGCCTCGGTGTGTCTCTGTCATACCGGGGTATTTCGCATTCCACTACTACGCCGCGGCTGTCCAGAATCTTTCCCATATTCATTACCGCCTCTTTGGAAATCCCCTGGTTGCCATATTCCAGAATAATTCTGGACAACAGAAAAACATTAAGGACTATAAATAAAATAATTATTATATTTTTCGCCCGTGCCCACTCCATGGTCAGTCTCCTTTTTGCTCAGGCAATTTCTTTGTGATCAATCCCGTCTCTTTATTCTCCAGCACCATATAAGGCGGCAGCAGCTTATCCTCAACAGAATTCATGACGTATCCTACGCCCATATTTTTAATTTGCTTGTATTTAATATCGCTGCCGGCCATAACATCCATCAACCTGTCATTATAACTTTTTTTGCCTGCCGATGTAAAATCCCTTATAATATACTGGCATTTAAGCACTCTTTTGCTGTTCGCATCAATAGTTACGGCGTTTGTTGCCTTAGCTCCGGAGCCTGTCGTTAAGTCTATATATATAGGATAGCCGTTGATCATATAATCGAAACTGAATCTATAGGTATTGTTTTGCAGCTGATCAAGTCCGGAGAGGTAAATATCAGCCTTTGTATTGGTCAGGGATGCAGCCTTTTTTATAAAGCCGTATGCATTTAATAACGCTGCGCCAACGTCTTCTCTGACACTGGAATCCACTTCTGATGAATTTTCAAATATCATTGAGCCGTCAGGATAAAATTTATACAAATTTTCGTTGATGCTGAATTGTATGGTGCCATCATTATATGTATTCTTCTGATACCTTTCCTTTTGGTTGCTCAGCATGACTTCCGCCAACTCATTCTCATTCCTTACACTGGAAGGGATTGAGGATGTAACAAGGCTATAGGGCCAGAAGGCGGGCAATGTGCTTACATACAGGATATCAGGCTCAATATCCCATCTTTTTTCGATATTACTGTCGTGTATTGTATAATGGCTGCGGTAAGTATCCTGATTTTGAACTTCGAATTCGGATAATATTTCAGTAAGGCTTTTCCCTCCGGAATCCCCCCACGACTGATATTTATAGACCTTTTTATTGGTATTATTATTTATATCGTAAATATAAATGGTATTCAGACTGTCATTAGTGCTATCCGGAATTATCATTATTTTGTATACGGCAGGAATCTCCACCGTGGATTCCGGATTTCCCAGAAACCATTTAAGCAAATCAGGCCTTATTTCTGTCTTGAATTCAAATACGAAGCCTCTTTTGGAAGTTATATCGCCCCAGCTTTCCGTGACGCCTGCCAAAGGAGATAAATCACCCTTTAAAATAGCGGCAAGATAAAACTTCACTTCCTCCCAAAACTGCTTGTATAAAGGATTATTTCTGTCAAGGATCCAATGGGAATATTCTCCGCTTGATAAAATAAGCCTGTACGGTACGAAAAGCTCGTTACGGGTTATTTCATCACTTACTGTGATCTGAGGAGTGCTGAAAATTCCCGATAAAAAACTGATAGGAAGCCTATGACTTTGCTTTGTCCATAGGATTCCTACCTGTATTAAGCTTATAACAAACAATATAATTAATACTATTGATTTTATCCGCTCTTTATTCACATGTTTCATATGATGCCCCGGTTCGCCATTTGCTTGCTTTAAGTATTACCTATTAAAATTACTTTTTAATATTAAACAATTCGCTTATAACCTTAGTAAAATCATTTATACTGTTGATAAATGCATTCTTTATACTTTCCTTCAGCAGGGTAACGGTAAATTTGTTCACCTGTATTCTTCCAATATCCAAACTGCCTTTTTGAGGCATCTCGTA
>VEPD01000162.1 GCA_012027035.1 Ruminiclostridium sp.
ACCCCTGACGCAGTTTTGGATGGGAATGTCCCTACTACTGGAACATCAGGCCGTAGTCTGAACTAATCTTTCAAGAAGAAGCCGCTTCTTGTCGCACTCGGTTTATTAGCCTATTCTTGATACCTGAGATACGTATAAGGTCTGAGAAATTTATTATTCAGAGTGCCCCGCATAAAATACTTCCTGCCTTATAATATATGCTGCAATGACATATTAAAAAATTCTTTATGGAATTCTTAATTGGAAATAATATTCATGCGTTAGCCGTGGTAAAAACCTTTGTTCGGCTTGTATTATTTTCCTATTCGTCATATAATTGATTAAGAATTCGATACATTCCGATTTATAATGAGATTATATTTATGAAATTTTATCGGGAGGAAAGAAATATGAGCACATTTGTAGAATTGCCTATTGACCAAATTACAATAGATAAAGAAAACCCAAGAATAGCAAACTATTTAGCGATCCATGACTCGAACAACATAACCAGCGAACTAATAGCATTACTGCTCGGTACAACCACATCAGCTTGTGACAGCCTACGTGAATCAATTAGGGAAAATAGAGGGATCATTCATCCCATAATCGTTAACAAAGAACCCGATTGTACATATCGAGTTATTGAAGGAAACACTCGTCTCCAGATATATAAGGATTTTTTAAGTTCTGGAGTTCCAGGCAATTGGAGTGTGATTAAGGCTATTGTTTATGATGGTCTTGATACCGACCGCATTCACTCAATTCGGCTACAAGCACATCTAGTTGGGCCTCGTGACTGGGATTCATATTCAAAAGCAAAATACCTTAACTATTTGTATAATGTTGAGCATATGCCAATGAATACGCTGATTTCTTTTTGTGGTGGGTCATCTAAGGCTTCAGAAATCAAGAACATGATCACCGCCTATAACGATATAGAAACATATTATCGTCCGATATGTGAAGACGACATGCAGTTTGATATCAAGAAATTTCAAGGTTTTGTAGAATTACAAAGGAAAACCGTACTGGACTCTATATTGGGACATGGATATACCAAGACTGATTTTTCAAGATGGATACAAGATGAAAAAATCAGTGTTTTACAGGATGTTCGCCGTATTCCAGATATTTTAAATAGTAAAAAGGCGACGGAAACTTTCTTAAGAGAGAATAGTACTGAAGCAAAAAAAATTCTCACTGTAGAAGAAATAACATCGGAAAAACTGAAAGATATTCCTTATGAAATGCTGGCAAAAGAACTTTCTAAAAGAATGATGAACATGAGTGTTTTCGAGCTGCATCACTTGCGTGATGATTCAGAGTATTCAGAAAAGCTGAATAGTTTACGCAATGTTTGTGACGATATACAAAACATCGTTCTTTCTGAAATCGATGGTGAATAGACATGTCGGAATCTTTTCAGCATCAGCAGCTTATACAATTGTTGAGAAAAGAAGTTGTAGAACTAATCCCTATAGGATGTCAGGGTTTAATCCAACAGGATTCTTCTGACTCTTTGGCTTTACCGCCCAAAACGATTGACGGCTACCGCCCGGACATCTATTACTGCTTCGAAGACCTTTTAATTATTGGAGAGGCCAAGGCTGCAGAAGATGTTGAAAGGCGCCATAGCCGTGCTCAATATGAAGCATATCTGAGAGAATGTGCTAGTTTTAATGGCAGAGCTATTTTGCTTATGGCGGTACCTTGGATGGAATGTGCAACAGCACACAATATTTTGCAAAATCTAAGAAAGAATATCCCTGGAAACTATTCAACAAAGATTCTTGAATGGATAGGAGGCGTGGTATGAAGAAAATTCATCTTTCAAATGAGCCAAAAACCAATCCGAAATTTGATGCCTTTCCATACCAGAAAGAAGCCTTCGAATCCATAAAGGATTTGGAATATGCTGCTGTTTTTCATGAACAAGGCTTAGGAAAAACAAAGATAGCCATTGATACACTACTTTATTGGTTAGAAAAGTCTTCAATAGATACTGTTTTGATCGTTACTAAAAAGCAACTTGTTCATAATTGGAAGAAAGAATTTTCTTCACATACTTATATTAAACCTGCCATCCTCACAGATGAAAAGAAAAACAATCATTTTGTGTTTGTAAGTCCAGCACGGGTTATTATAACTAATTTTGAAATCTTGCAAGTTGAAAAAAGCCAATTTGTTTTATATTTAAAAACAAGAAATGTCGCTATTATTATCGACGAATCTGCAAAGCTTAAAAACCCTAAATCTAAGCTCACGCAGACATATTTTGAACTTTCTCCTTTGTTCAAAAAACGATTAATATTAACCGGCACTCCTGTTGCTAATCGCCCATATGACATATGGTCACAAATATTTTTTTTAGACCATGGCAAGAGTTTAGGTAAAAATTTTTCTGACTTTAAGACACAAACTGATCTTTCCAATAAACTTGCAAGAGATGAAGATTTGCAAGAAACCTTTGAAGGTGAGCTATCCGATATATTTGGAAAAATCAGTGCTTTTTCTGTTAGAGAAACTAAGAACAGCGGAATCATCTCTCTTCCCGATAAAGTTTATATTCGAGAAGAAATTGAACTATCGCCTGAACAAAGCATGTTATACCAGCAAATACGCGAAGAGCTTCGAATTGAAGTTGTTAAAAACGGCGAGAAAATTATTGATGACTCTTCTGCAATGGTAAAGCGGCTGTTGCGTTTAATTCAAGTTACTTCTAACCCTTTACTTATTGATGAAAGTTTCTCAGGTAAGTCTGCAAAGGAAACGATTCTGGGTGAGTTGATTGATGGTATTTTAGCAAAAGAAGAAAAATGTATCGTTTGGACAAGCTTCATTGAAAATGTTGATTACTTCAATAAGCTATATTCTCAATTTGGTGCTGTAAAAATACATGGCAGTATGAAAATAACAGAGAGGAACCGCTCAGTAGAAAAGTTTAGGCTACAGAAGCACAAAGTTCTCTTTGCTACTCCAGCATCTGCTAAAGAAGGTCTTACGCTAACAGAAGCAAACCACGTTATTTTTTATGACCGTGGATTTAGTCTTGACGATTACTTGCAGGCGCAAGATAGAATCCATCGAATATCTCAAACAAAAACCTGCTATGTTCATAACATCATCGCACGCGGAACAATAGATGAATGGATTGATGTACTATTGACAGCAAAACAGAATGCCGCAGCACTTGTCCAGGGGGACATATCATTAGAGGAATATAAATTTAAAGCAGATTACAGCTTTGGCGATATAGTAAAAGAAATATTAAATATTCAAGATTGTCAGGAGGGATCACTCTATGAGTAAGATTACCATTGGGAAAAAGGAATTCGAGGCCGAAGAAAAAATTCTCAATCAAAACGAATTACTTTTTTATGAAGAAAATCCGAGAATTTATTCAATTATCAATTCAGATGGGGAGATACCCTCACAACAAAGAATTGAGGATGCCTTAACAAAAATGGATCACGTAAAACAGTTGCGTGTTTCTATCGAACAGAATGGAGGAATTACTGAGCCATTAGTAGTTATTACACGAGAAGGAAAATATAACGTTCTTGAAGGTAACAGTCGTTTGGCGGCATATCGTCTTCTTACAGGAAAAGATCCGTTAAAGTGGAAAACTGTGAAATGTACTGTTATTCTTGATGATATATCTAACGATGATATTTTTACTTTGCTGGGGCAATATCATCTGATTGGTAGAAAAGACTGGAGTAAGTTTGAACAAGCCGCATACGTATTTAGAAAAAAGAATTCTTCCAAACTTGATAACGACATCATTGCAAAAAGTGTCGGTCTATCTATTGGAACAGTAGAGCAGTATTTAAGAGTTTATACTTTTATGCGTGATAATGATGATTTGCGCCCAGATAGGTGGAGTTATTACGATGAGTACCTAAAAAATAGAGGAATAAAAAAATATCGGGATGCTGGTCTCAAAATTGATGAAACCTTCATTTCACAAGTGAAAACCGGTGAAATAAAACAAGCAGTTGATGTTAGGGATCTTCTTGGTACTGTTGCAAAAGGAACTGATAAGACGGCCAAAAGGCTTATGCAAGAAGTTATTGAAGGTAAAATTTCAATTTATGACGCTCACGATCGTTTTGAGGCTACCGGCAAAACTGGCGGGGCATATACGAAAGTTAAAAAGTTCAGAGAGACCTTTACAGACGATGATTTTCAAAAGAAAATGAAAACAGAAGCTGCATCGACTAAAGATATTGCTTTTGAGCTTAAGAAAATCAAGCAAGCTATTGAGAAATTACTTAAAGACATTGGGGAATAAGCGAGGGAATATACATAATGCGAAGAATACTCTTAATCGAACCGTCATATAGAAATAAGTATCCACCGCTTGGGTTAATGAAGATAAGCGCCTATCATAAGATGCTCGGAGATAAAGTTGTTTTTTGCAAAGGCGCAAATTTATCACTAAGAAAAGAAAAATGGGACAGAATTTACATAACATCACTTTTTACTTTTTATTGGAACACAACAATTAAAACGATCAAATATTATTTAAAAAGTGTTAATGATTCGAAAAATATTTTTGTTGGCGGACCGATGGCCACAATTATGGCAGAAGAAATTCTTGCGCAAAAAGGTCTCGAAGAAATTACTATTTTACGGGGACTTTTGAACAAACCAAATATGCTAGATGAAAATGAACACATCGTTGATAACATGGTTCCAGATTATTCGATAATAGACACAGCAACAAATAATTATCTCTCTTACAACTATCCTGTGAGTGACGCTTTTCTTATACACTCGACTCGTGGGTGTATAAGAAAGTGTGAATTTTGTGCAGTGCCAAAAATCGAACCAAAGTTTTTAAGATATGCAGATATTAAGCCGAATATCAAGGATGTTATCAAGCAATTTGGAGATAGACGCAATCTAATGATTATGGATAATAACATATTGGCTTCACCAGACTTGGAGCAAATTATTCAAGATATAATAGATTGCGGATTTGGTATTAATAACAATGATTATAAATATATTAAAGACAGCAAAGAACGAACAAAAAAAAGATATGTTGATTTTAATCAAGGGTTAGATGCACGATTGCTGTATGAACATCCAGAGAAAATGGAATTTCTGAGTCGAGTTGCGGTAAAACCGCTCAGAATAGCCTTTGACCATGCCGATGATGAGTTCGTTGAAATATACACAAGGTGTATGTGGCTGGCAGCCGAAAATAAAATTAAGGATGTATCTAATTATATTTTATTCAATTTTGATGATGAGCCAAATGATTTATATAGAAGGCTTGAAATAAATGCCTTGCTAAATGCTCAATTTGAAAATGGTGGATATTGTACAAGGATATGGTCATTCCCAATGAGATTTTCTCCTATTTATGGTGAAGAAGCAAAAGGACGAAAGTTTTTAGGTAAAAAATGGGTGAGGAAGCAGCTCAGGGGCATTCAATGTATCTTAAATGCGACACATGGTGTTGTTGGACCCAAACTCGCTTTTTTCAAAAAAGCTTTCGGGGAAAACATTGATGAATTCAACAAGCTCATATGGATGCCGGAAAAATATATCATTTATCGAAATGAGAATATTCAAAACGGCAATGCTGACTGTTGGAATAACCTGTTTTATCAGCTTGACGCGAAATTACTTGCTGATTTCCAACGCATTATTGGTGATAATGTTTTTGTGGGCAAGCATTCAGATAATAGTATTATTTCTAAGCTTTTATCACACTATACAGATTGATAATCTTGTACAAATTTTAATAACTATTAAGGATCCCCTCACTGCAGAGTATTGCTGTGTGACAAGGGCGCTGTGTTGAAGAGTAGTCGCATATAACCTAAACACTGACAAGCTTTCATAGCTTTTATATCAATTCGCATTCCTTTAATATTTTCTCTATTGATTCCCAAATATAAAGAGAAGGATTTTCCTTATAGTATGGAAATTTCTTATATTGCTGTAATATGTAGTCATTTTCCTTATTTTTCTGCATGATTGTTTTTGCCTGTTCTATTGCCCGCTTTACATCTGCCAAGTTCAATTTACCAAGCACTCTTTTAAAGTTGGCTTCATGCTTGTATTGGTCAAGATCTTCGAAATTTTCTTCATAAGCTCTGTTTATAGGGGTGATATACTGCTTGCGGTGAGTAAATGTCCCATTACAATCCACCTTATGCAAAATCATCCACAGTTCAAATGTAAAATTGCTGTATCCGTTATGGTATTTGATTTCCTTCCCTAATGATTGTGCCTTTTTCATTCTATCGAGTGTTGTCTGGAATTGCATAGTGTGTACTTCCTCGTTGCTTTCGTAATCAAAAACATGCGTAATGTTAGTTTTATTTGTTACGATCAGCCTTTTGGCATATTTTACAGGGTCTTTTTGTATTGGACAATCAAGGGTTACCTTATAGATAGATGCTGGTTCAGTATTAATTTTTCTTTGCAGCCATTGCAAATACCATTTCTCACATTCACCTTCCACAGTGAAATAATACTTACGATTTTCTTTCATTTGTGCCATTTTATTACACCCCTCTTCTACTCTCTATAAGGTTCTCGAAAATAGGTGTAAAGTCAATATCCTTGATTGCCCCGTATTGGCTGACGAAATAATTTTTCAAATAATCTCCGCGCATACGGACTCCTTTTTTCCCGGATGTTCCAAAATACGAAAGGGCATAATGCTTGCTATAATGTGTTTCATCATCTCTTTCTATAAATTTGATTTCATCCCGTCTATATAGATTTGAATTTAAGAAAATAGGGTTATGCGTATTAAATATGAGCTGCGCACGGTTTATATTTATATCATCATTGTGAAATATATTAATAATGCTCATTAAAGCCATAGGATGGATAGACGCATCAAATTCATCTACCACCAAAGTGCCTCCATTCAGAATAGCGTTTACTACCAGGGGAAACATATTCACAAAGCGGATTGTTCCATAGGATTCAAACAAATCAGCAGATATAGCGGCTTTATTCCCTTTGGATGTTCTATCAAATAAAGACCATAGCTTTACATCCGAATCGTCATCCCCAATAATATAGCCCAGTGCATTGGAGTTAATTCCAAAATAATTGGCCGCATCATTGAGCGTTTTTTCTATATATACAGACTTTTTCTTGGGGTCGGCAAACTTTCTAATCAGGTTAAGCGAATCTGCACGATAGATGACCATAAACTTATTGTCGAGCCAGTTGTTGATTAACATCGTGAGCTTTGCACTGAACATATTTTTAAAGCCATTCATCAAAAAAAGCTCTTCATTGTTCAAATTACTTTTTGCTAACTGTATGGCACTTTTTGAATTCTGCTCAAATTCGTTTATAAGGTATTTTTTAATTACTTGTAAAGAGGTACCAAAAACCAATTCATCATTCCTTGAAAAGATCAATTCTTCATTTATCTTTAACGATTCAGAAATGATTTTTCGCGGATAGTCCACATCTAAAAACGCACCTACGTCCGCCGAAAACGCATATTCAATGATGATATCCGCTTCCATAAATTTTATTGCAAATGCAATCGGTGCATGTTCGGTATCCATGTTATTAGGAATCAATTCAAGAGCGTTGGCGGCGGCATTTGGTGAATTCCGTTCATCGCTGTTGCGGATATTTCCCCGCAGGACAATGTTTTTAAATGTGTCCATCGCACCGATAATATTGGTTTTTCCCGAAGCATTGGGACCATAAATAACAGCGGAAGATAGACCTTTATATTTTTTTGAACCAGTTTTCTGATATAGAATGCTATAATTAAGCCCTTTTTGTTTTGGCGCAGGAGTCATAGAAAATACAAATTCCTCTTTAAATGATTTATAGTTCTTTGCTCTAAATTCAAGAAGCATATATTTACCTCCATTCTGCAAAAAATATGCAATATCATATTATAATTATATGCTTTATCGTATCCAATAGTCAATTTATTTATTCAATTTTGCAGAAATATTGCAAAACGTTATTTTACCAGACCACTTTTTGCAGAATATAAAACATTTTACTTTGTGGCGACATTTTGGTGACATACTTTACAAAACAATCCTGAATTTTATGTTTTTAAAATCAAGCTGATCGTCTCAAAAAGGCAAGTTTATAATAGCGAAGTCTATTTTGCCGGCTTTTAGCAAACAAACAATTCTACACGTGAATTTTGATTACTGGATGCAGAGTGTTGAACAGTTTGAGATAAGACTTTATCAGGAAAGAATAATGTGTTTGCATTAATCATTTGCAGAAAATAGGGAATAGTCTTATAATAATAGCAGGGCATTAAAAGGTGGTGTGCAATAAATGGGTCAAGCTATAGTCAGAAATTGTATTCAGAGTGAAATTAACTCAATTAAGGAGCAGATTGTTTCTTATTATGCCCCTTCCAAAATTGTTCTTTTTGGTTCACAGGCAAAAGGAACAGCCTCAAAAAAGAGTGATATAGACCTATGTATAATAAAAGATACAGATAATAAAAGAGAGCTTTTGGCAAACATGTATCTTAAGATTGAAAGCAGTAAGCCTTTTGATTTGATATTGTACACCGAAGCTGAATGGAGCCAATGTGCCAATGATGCTTCAAGCTTTGCTTACCTTATAAATAAGAAAGGAATTGTAATCTATGGTTGATAGTTTGAGGCATAATGAATGGCTTGAAAAGGCAGGCAGGGATTTAAAATCTGCTAAAGTACTCAAGCAGAATGATTGTGGTAACGATATGGTTGCTTTTCACTGCCAACAAACCATAGAGAAGGTATTAAAAGGGTATTTGCTGAAACAAACGGGGCAAGTGGCAGAAGGGCACAGTCTTATTTATTTTTGCAAGGAAGCTTCAGTCTTCTATATGGAGTTTAAAAAGTGGTTAAAGGATTGCGCTTTTGTAAATCAATATTATATTGAGACCCGTTATCCGGCAGATGTGCCATTAATTGTATCTGATGATGAGGCTGATGAATGTATTTCCATAGCCGAAGCAATTTATAAGCTGGTTAATGAAAATATATAGAAGTGAAAAATATATACTAATTAAATAATAATGTTGTAATGCAGCAGGGACGTAGAGATTACGTCCCTATTTCATTATGTAGGCTCTATAGCACGGATAATAAAATTTGAATTGCAGAGGAGTGATATTGGAACAAAAACCCCGGTGTTTCGTCAGAAATCATAGATTGGAAAATTGGTAATAGTATTGTGAGTATGAAAATTTTGAAGGAGAAATATAAAGATGAGAAAAGCTATTGCGTTGATACTTTTGGCAGTGTTTGCAACTGTGATTTTTGCATCGTGCGGTACTATAAATGTAACATCTATGGGATTTGACAAAAGTAAAATTGGTGATGATTTTAAAGACAGAAACATAAAGTTTGCTTTCAATATATTCAGGCAGGTAAATACCGAAGATAGCAGCAAAAACATATTCATTTCGCCTTTGAGTATATCTACAGCGCTTGCAATGACTTATCAGGGGGCAGAAGGCACCACAAGGGAAGCTATGGCGAAAGCGCTGGAGCTAAGCGGCCTTAACAATGAAGTTTTGAATGAGAGCTATAAAAACCTTCTAGGATATCTGAAACAAGCTGACAGCAAGCTGCAGCTGGATATAAACAACTCCATCTGGACAAGGGAAGGGAAGCCGATAAAGAAAGATTTCCTGGCCCTAAACAAGAGCATATTTGACGCATATGTGACAACCTTGGATTTTTCTGAAGCCAAGACGGCAGATACTATAAACAAATGGATCGATGACTCTACCAAAGGCAAAATCAAAAAGATGATTGATCCGCCGATACCGTCGGATATTATTATGTACCTGATAAATGCGATATATTTCAAAGGTCAATGGTCGGAGAAGTTCAGCAAGGATAGGACCTTCGATTCGAAATTCAATTCGGCCGATGGAAAGATAAGCAGCATTAAAATGATGAGTAGGAATGGAACCGTGGATTATGCTCAGGGTGAAGATTTCAAGGGGGTACGGCTTCCTTATGGTAAAGGTAAAATGGCCATGTACTGCATTCTGCCGGAAAAGGGTACGGATATAAATGCTTTTATAAGAAATATGGATTTTGTCAGATGGGCTGAAATAAGAAGCGCTATTTCTGAAACCAAGGACGTCAAGCTGCAAATACCAAGATTCAACCTGGAGTATGGAATCAAAAACCTAAATGATGCCCTGACAAGCCTTGGAATGGGAGAAGCATTTTCAGACAATGCAAATTTCTCCGGTATAGGTGATAGTATAGCAATAAGCAGAGTACTTCATAAGGCAGTCATAGAAGTGGATGAAGAAGGAAGCACTGCGGCGGGAGTTACTGTAGTAGAGATGAAGGAAACCGCAGTTGCCATGAACCCTCCCGAATTCATTGCAGACAGACCGTTTATATTTGTAATTGCGGATGATGATACCGGCAGCATACTCTTTATTGGTAAGCTAATGTCGATATATTAGCCGGTATATGTGCATGGTGTCAATTATGATTTCCCAAATTTTCTAATGTTTCGCTTCTTATTTCGCCGTGGCTGTAGCTTTTTGGATATTGACACACATGAATTGATATATTATAGTAATGGTAATATATTGCCGATGAGGGGAATGTGAAAAACAGTGTTTTTCGTCC